>PXAS01000175.1 GCA_003565815.1 PVC group bacterium | reverse complement strand
CCTTCGAGGGTGGCGGGGCGGCGGCGCAATTCCTCGGCGAGAAAGGTCTTGTTGACGCCGGGTTCGGCGTAAAAGGCCTCGGGGACGGCGCGGGCGCGAATGACGTTGGCACGGTCCCGGGGCGAGAGTTGACGAAGGATGTCCACGGCCTCGGCGCTCGCCCGCGCGTAGCGGGATTGGGCGCCTTCGCTGGCGCGCATGCTGGCGGTGGCGTCGAGCACGAGGATGACCGTGCGTCCGCCGCCTTCGGTGACGGCGGGGCGGCGGTCGGCATAGTGTCGGGGTTGCAGGAACACGGCGAGGATGAGGGCGACCCAGAGGGTGCGCAAGATCAACAACAGCCAATGATGGGGGCGTTTGAGACGGGCGTTGTTGCGGTGGGCGCGGGTCAGAAGCATCAGGGAGGGGTAAGCCAAGGGCCGCGGACGGGGGCGGGCGAGCAAATGCAGCAACAGGGGCAACGCCACCAGCGGCGCCAGGGGAAGAAGGGCGGGGTTGTCGAGGCCAATGCTCATTGCGTCAGGCCCTCCAGGGTTTGGAAAACCGGTTGAAGGGTTTGCACGACGCGATAGTGGATGCCGCGGCGCATGGAGAGCTGACGGTAAGCGCGGTGATGATCGTCCAGCACTTTTTGGTAATCGCTTTGCAGGGCCCGTGGATCTGCGCGCAGCTTCTCCCCGGTTTCGAGGTCGCTGAAGGCGATCAGGTCTCCCTCGGGCAAGTCGCGTTCGCGCGGGTCAAGCACATGAACGAGGTGGAGGTCCATTCCCCGGGAAACAAAGGGATTGAGGGCGGAAAAGCATTCCGCCGGCGGACAATAGAAATCGGAGAGGACGACCAGGGTGCAACGGCGGTTCAGCAGGCCGGTGAGGCGGCGGAGGGCGTCGGGCAAATCGGTGACCCCCTCGGGGCGGATGGAGGCGAGGGCGTGCATCAGGTTGTCCAAATGCCTGGCGCTGCCGCCGGGAGCGTGCCATTCGCGGTGATGGTCGTTGAAGGCGAACAGGCCCACTTGATCCTGGCTGTGTTGGACCACGTGGGCGAGGCTTGCGGCGGCGCGGACGGCGAAATCGTGCTTGGTGAGGGATTCGCCAAAGTTCATGGAGGCGCTGCAGTCCAGCAGAATCACGCAGCCGGTTTGGGATTCCTGTTCGTAGGTGCGAATGACGTGCCGGTCGTTGCGGGCATAAACGCGCCAGTCCACGCGGGCGGGATCATCCCCGGGCACGTAGGCGCGATAATCGCGGAACTCGGTGGAGGAGCCGCGGGTCGGCGACATGTGGCGTCCGGCGTGTTGACCCTCCACGCGGGTGCGGGGCGCGAAGCGGAGTTTCTCCAATTCGCGCAAGAGTTCCGTGGGAAGCAATTGGGTGCGGGCCATGGGGAGCCGTTTCAGTCCGTGCGTTTCAGGAGGGCGGCAATGATGTCCTCGACGCTGACGCCTTCCCCGACGGCGTTGTAGTTGGGCACGATCCGGTGACGAAGCACCGGCGGCGCCACGGCGTGGACTTCCTCGGCGGTGGCGGTGGCCTTGCCGCGAATCAGGGCCAGGGCCCGGGCGGCGCGGGCGAGATTCTGGGAGGCCCGCGGCCCGGCGCCCCACGCGACGTAGTGTTTCACATATTCGTCGGCGGTTTCGCCCTCGGGTCGGCTGGCATGAACAAGGTTGATGATGAGGTCGAGGACCTGATCGGGAAGCGGCGCCTGGGTGGCGGCGGATTGCAGGGTTTGCAGGTCTCCGGCTTTGAGCAAGGGGCGCACGGTGGGAAGTTCCGCCCCGATGGTGGCCCGAACGATTTGTTTCTCTTCCTCGCGGCTGGGGTATCCGACTTTGAGGCTGTAGAGAAAGCGGTCGAGCTGGGCTTCGGGCAAGGGATAGGTGCCTTCCTGCTCAATGGGGTTTTGGGTGGCGAACACAATGAAGGGGCTGGGAAGCGAGAGGGTTTTTCCGGCCACGGTCACTTGTTTCTCTTGCATGGCTTCCAATAGCGCCGCCTGCGTTTTCGGTGGGGTCCGGTTGATTTCATCGGCCAAAATCAGGTTGGCGAACACCGGGCCGTGTACGAATTCGAATTCACGCCGGAGGCCGTCCTCATGCGTTTGCAGGATTTCACTGCCGATGATGTCGGTGGGCATCAGGTCGGGGGTGAATTGGATGCGGTGGAAACTCAGGCCGAGCACTTTCGCCAGGGTGTTGATGAGCAGGGTTTTCGCCAGACCGGGTACCCCCACGAGCAGGGTGTGCCCTTGGCAAAGCACGCAGGTGAGCAGTTCCTCGACGACATCATCCTGTCCAATGATGACCCTGGCGATTTCGGTGCGGATGTCCTGAAGGGTGGCCCGGACTTGGTCCCAGTCCGGCGCGGGGTGGTTTTCAGTTGTGCTCATCGGGTAAGTTCCATTCTCGGTTCGTGTTGTTTGCCTGCGGGCGTTCAGTTGGAAAGACTTTTGTTGGATGGGTTCATTCGGCTTTGGGGCTGTAAAAAATATAGAGCCCTCCCGAATGGAATCCGAAGGGGAGGTTTTCGGCCCCAAGCCATTTTTGCAGGTCTTCCGGGCCTTGCTTTTGCCAGCTTGCGCCGATCATCGACATCAGGTCGGTGTTTTCATTCGCCGGTTTGGCATCTCCGGAAAAGGTGATTTCCTCCTCCAAACTGAATTGCATGTGGAAGCTTGCAGCCCCACGGCCATTGAGGTGAACGGAGCCCATTCCATGCCGTGAGGAAGAATCGGCATCATACCCGAGTTGCAGACCCAGGCGATGGGGTGTTTCGCGCAACATGATGTTTCCTTGATTTCCGGCCCGGGCTTCGCTTTGCGCGAATCGGAGCAGGGAGAGAATGTCGTCGAGATCCAAACGCTTGCCGAGGAACGCTTCGATGACTTCGGGGATTTCTTTCGCGCCGACATCGATCAGGGTGCGACGTTCATCGGCGAGCGGATTCCAGAGATCGAAATTCCGGGCGATGGCGGGGGTTTGAATCAACTCCAAATACAACAGCATTTCATTGGCGTTTTTGGCGGACAGAAATTCGCGAAAGGCATCCGGATCGTCGCCCTCCAGAATGGCGTTGATTTCGGCGCTTCGCTCTTCGTCCACCTTTGAGGCGGCGGGCAAATCCGCGCGCCAATCGCTTTCGGGATTGGCGAGCGCTTTTTTGGCGACCGGGACGATCATGCGGGTGATTTCCAGGTCCCCCGGACCATCGACCATCAAGGCCCACAAGGTTTGCTGCTCGAAAGCCTCCAGTTCTTCGATTTTGGAGGAGAGAAACATGATGGCCCCCGAAATATGGCCGACGCGTTTGGCCATGGCGGGATCCTCCAAGCGGTCCAGCAATGGCAACCAAAGTTCGGGAATCAATTCGATTTTTTTCGTTTCCGCGGCCACATCGCTTGTTTCCTCCCCGGGGGTCGCGTCGGGGTCGGCAGCCATGTAGTAAG
Organism: PVC group bacterium; assembly: GCA_003565815.1. GTDB lineage: Bacteria > Verrucomicrobiota > Kiritimatiellia > SS1-B-03-39 > UBA6053 > PXAS01. The sequence continues at coordinate 1,740 of PXAS01000175.1, read as the reverse complement.
GCAGTTCGGCGGTGACGAAACCGGAACGATGCCCCCCCATGTACATGCCCATGCCCATGCCCATGTCTTCGAAGGCCAGCTCCATGAGGACTTCGAGCAACTCCATTTCCTGCTCCTCGTCGGCTTCGAGGATCGCGGGAAGAATGATGCGTTGGATTTCCGCGAAATCATCGGGAAAATCAGTGGCTGAGCGTCCGAGCATCTCCACACGATCCATGGTCTCGTCGTCATCGGCGAGAATGGCGGCCACCACTTGTTCGAGGGTCAGGGCTTCGAAATCCTCGCGTTGCACGTTGAAGCGTTCCAAAGCTTCCCGGGCTTGTCGGCCTTCCCAGGAATGTTCCTCTTCCATCTCGGCGGCAAAACGGGTTTGGATGTTTTCAATGTAAGCGGCTTGGAAGGCTTCGCCCGCCGGTCCTTCGGACAGGGGGGTGCCGGCCACCCATTCGGCGTGGTTGAGGAGATTGTTGTCACCGAGAATCATCTCGCGGATCAGCGGCAGGGTTTCTTCGTCCCGGGCCCCGACCAAGGTCAACAGGGCTTCCCGGGGGATTAGTTGAAAGGTGGGCGCTTCCGAAAAATAGTGGCGGGCGATTTCGAGATTGCTTTTCCCTTTGAACACTTCGTACAGGCGTTCCATTTCCATCTGCAATTCATCATCGTCGCGGATGTTGCGCGCATTGGGATGTATGCCCCGCAGCATGTTGACGGCAAAATTCCGAATGGGCGCCGGGCGTTGAAAACTTTGCAACATCTGGAACCGTTGATGATCTTCGGAGGAACGGAAAGAGCGGTGCCCGCCCATCATCATACCGATCTGCCGATTGTTCATGGGGAGGACACGGGCATCCTCCAAAAGGGCCAAAAGCACGGGAATGGCCTCCACGCGCAATGCGAGCAGATGCTCGGCGGGGTGTTCTTTGCTTGCCTCGCTTTCGGGGAGATAGCGGAAATATTGCTCGATTTTGGCTTGGGGGGCCAACAGCCAATTTTGGCTGGAGAAAACGGACAAACGTTGTCCGCCCATGGCATCGAGATTCGCAAAGGCTTCGTAAAACCCTTTTTGGGTTTCGCTGAAGGTCTCGAATTCGGGCGTTTCGAAGGCCAGCGCCTGTTTCCATTCTTCCACCAAATCGCGGGCGATTTCGGTTTTGATCCAAAGTCCACGGCTTTTTTCGAGAATGCCTTCGGTGGCGGCGATCAACGCCCCCAAATCCTCGGACGCCAGATATTCCCGGAACGCGTGCTCGTATTCATAGTCGTGCAACACGCTCAAAGCGGCCATCAGGGATTCGCGTTTGCCCGCCGTTTCAAAGAGGTGGGCCGCAATTTGATTGGCCAGGTTGGTGTGACCCGTTTCGTGCAAGCGCACCGCGAGAATCATCCGTTGCCCCACTTCCTCGGGGTTCACGGTCATGCGTGAAGTGAACTCTCGATTGCGAATCGTCTGCTGAAAATATTGGCGCACATCCTGAAGCAAATCCGCTTCGATGACCACGAGCGCTTCATCGTCTGCGTCGCCGGGACCCATCGGACGGTGGCGATGACCCAGGACCACGGGCCTGTCCGAGAGCGTGTTGCCGTGCAAAACCCGGACATTGCCCGCTTCGTCCTCCCAAACCCAGCCCGCGTAGGCCTGACTGCCCCCGAAAGCGAAATGAGAATGGACGCCGCCTTGTGCCGAGGCGATCATCCGGGCGGGACGGGCGTTTTCAGGGATCGGCTGTAATCCCCGCGCAT
>PXAS01000321.1 GCA_003565815.1 PVC group bacterium | reverse complement strand
CTATCCGAAGGAATGCCCATGACTCCATCTTCCCCATGCCAGAAAGCCCCCCTGCCCGTCGTGTATCTGGGCACCGCCGAGATCGCGGTGCCGGCCATGGAAGCCATTGCCCGGCATCCGGCGTTTGAGCTGAGAGGGGTTTTTTCGCAACCGGACCGCCCCAGCGGACGCAAACGGCGGATGACGGCCTCGCCGGTGAAAATCGCGGCGCTGGCGGCCTCGGTGCCGGTGGCCACACCGGAAAAAATCGGGGAGGCGGGGGATCAACTGGCGGAATGGAATCCATCCATCATGGTGGTGTTCGCCTATGGGCAATATATTCCCCGGCGGGTGTTCGAATTTCCGCCTTTGGGCACCATCAATTTGCATCCCTCTCTTTTGCCAAAATATCGGGGGGCGAGTCCCATTCAGAGTGCCATTGCCGACGGGGAAACGGAGAGCGGACTTTCCGTGATCCGGGTGACGGAACGCATGGATGCCGGGGAAATTCTCATGCAGCGGCGGGTGGAAATCGGGCCGTTGGACACCGCCCACGACATGAGCGGTCGCTTTGCGGCGCTGTCCGCGGATCTGATCCTCGAAGCACTGACGGCGATTCGGGACGGAAGCGCGGTCTGGAAGCCCCAAGACGAGGCCCAAGTCGTCGAGTGCGGAAAACTGAGCAAGGAAAACGGATGGATCGATTGGCGTCTGCCCGCGCAAACCTGGCAGAACCGGATCAGAGCCTACCAGCCCTGGCCGGGGGTGTCGTTTCCGCTGTCGGATGGCGAGCGGGTGAAAATTCACGCCGCCCGGGTGGAGGCGGGGGAGGGGGCTCCCGGCGAGGTGCTCGACCTCGGCGCCGACGGTCCGCTGATCGCCTGCGGGGAAATGGCGTTGCGGTTGACCCAAGTGCAGCCGCCGGGAAAGTCCGTGATGTCGGGACGGGATTTTCTCAATGGACATCCCTTGCAATGCGGCGAAAGGCTCGGAAGCGACTGATATGCATGAACTTCCGGAAGAATTACTCGCGCGGGTCCGTCAACATTCCCATTACCGGGAGGTGGACTATGATCAACTCGCCCGCCGTTTTGGGGCCGCGCTGGTGGCCAAACGGCTGGCCTTGCAGATGAAGGTGTATGACAAAGTGGCCGCCCACGAGCGGCATGGCGTCAAGCGATGGGTCCGCCCCATGTTCCGCCGGGGAATTCTCACCTCATTATATTGCAGCGGACAGCTCGGGCGCGCCCGCCGGATGGCCCGCGATCCCTTAATCGTGGAACGCGAAGTGTTTTTTGACCGGCTGCCCCACGCCTTCGACGGTTATCGGATTTTGCATCTTTCCGATTTTCATTTTGATTACACCGAGGAGTTGCCTGAAATCGTGGCCGCGGCCATCCGTGATTTGTCGTTTGACGTCTGTGTGCTCACGGGCGATTTTCGCGGGGAAACCTACGGTCCCTACGAAGAATCGCTTCGGTCCCTGGAAAGATGCCGAGAGGCGCTGGGGCCGGAGGTGTATGCGGTGCTGGGCAATCACGACAACATCGAAATCATGCTGCGGTTTCCGGACATGGGCATTCACGGCTTGCTCAACGAAGGCGTGTGGCTGGAGAAAGACGGCGAGCGCATTCTCCTGGCGGGGGTGGACGATCCCCATTACTACAAAACCCATGATTTCGCGCCGCTGCGGGAGCCCTTGCGGGCGGCGGAAGTCGCCATTCTTCTGGCCCACAGTCCCGAAGCGCACCGTCAGGCCGTCGAGGCGGGTTTTGATTTCATGCTGTCGGGGCATACCCATGGCGGGCAAATTTGCCTGCCCGGCGGGCGCGCCGTGATTGCGCACGTGAAAGACACGCCCCGGGAAATGGTCAAAGGGCCATGGCGCACCGGGCAGATGCAGGGATACACCTCCACCGGAGTGGGGACCTCCACGCTGGACTGTCGCTTGAACTGCCGCGCGGAAATCACCCTGCATGTCTTGCGCAAACGATAGGTTTCTCGGCAAGGGACTGCCGATCTACGGCGATGGTAAGATTCTCGACAAGGGACTGCCGTTTCACGATCCTCTTGAAGTTTGCGGGGAAACGCGTATGAGGCGGTCATGCAAATTTTGGAGGACATTCTGACGGGGAGTTGGGTGACGCTGACGATGATGGCGCCTTACCTCTTGCTGGGCTTTTTGCTCTCCGGCATTTTGTCGGTGGTGCTGCCGGTGCGTTGGGTGAAACGTCACTTGGCCCGCCCGGGAAAACGTTCGGTGGTCAAGGCCGCGATTCTGGGGGTCCCGTTGCCGTTGTGCAGTTGCGGGGTGCTGCCGGTGGCGGCCTGGATGCGCCGTCACGGGGGCTCCAAAGGCGCGGTGGGCGCCTTTTTGCTGTCCACGCCGCAAACGGGGGTGGACGGTTTTTTGGTGGCCTTGGGCCTTCTCGGTCTGGGCATGGCCTTGTATATCCCGGTGGCGGCCTTTGTTTCGGGGATCGTCATGGGCTTGGTCCTGAATTTTTTCAAAGATCCTCCCCGTGAACCGGAAGCGGATGAGGAGAACCACGGCAACACATTGCCCGCGCCTTTGCGCATCGTCAGGCATGGATTCGTGACCATCGCCGGGGATATCGCCGTTCCTCTGGCGGGGGGCGTCCTGATTTCCGGGGTGATTACCGGTCTGGTGGATGAAAACCAGTTGTCGATGTACGGGGATGGCATCCTGACCAAGCTGCTGATCGTGGCGGTGGCCACGCCCATGTATGTGTGCGACATCGCTTCGCTGCCCGTGGCGGCGGCGATGTTGGCGTCCGGACTTTCGCCCGGCACGGTGTTTGTGTTTCTCATGGCGGGTCCGGCCACGAACGCGGCCACCTTTACCACCGTCAGCAAATTGATCGGGAAAAACGAGGCCGTGGTGTATTTGGTTTGCGCCTTGGGGCTGGCGATTTCCATGGGGGTTCTTTTGGACGAACTTTCACCGGTGTTGCCGCCCATCGAAGCCGTGCATTCGCATGGGGAGTCCATTTCTTTGTGGGAAACGATGTCGGCCATCGCCCTGATCGCGGTGCTGGTGAACGGAAAAATCCAACGAATGCGGACGGCCTGAAGTATGAGCTTGAACCATTTGCCGTTTCATCCCGAAGAACACGATTTGCCCCGGCACATCCAAGTGTTGCTGGACGAAACCGGGGAAGCCGTCAATTCCTGGCAGAGCGAACCGGGTCCGCACCCGTTTGTACCCGCGGATTATGTGTTGGTGTGGGACGCGCTGCGGGAATTGCGCCGGATGATGCCGCCCAACCCCCGCTTTTTGGAATGGGGCAGCGGCATGGGAATCGTCACTCTTATGGCCGCCTCCTTGGGGTGGAAAGCCACCGGGATTGAATTGCAGGAGGCGCTGGTGGAGGAAAGCCGCAAACTTTCCCGCCAGTTTGATTTGTCCGCCGCCTTTCAGCAAGGCAGTTTCTTTCCCAAGGATCAATCGGCGGTGGAAGGCTTGGAAAACTTTCACGCCGCCGCCGATGTGATTTACGTCTATCCCTGGCCCGATTTTGAATTGCAGACCTTCGATTTGTTTGATCGGGTGGCCAAACCCGGCGCCTGCTTGTTGGCGTATTTTGGGATCGAAGACCTGCGGCTGTATCGGAAAGAGAGTTAACCTTGCCTTGAAAAGGATTGACGCGGCCCTCTCTTTCCTACACTAGAAACCTCCCATTATGCCCAACACTCCCCTGATCGCTCTCATCATCGGCCTTTTTCTCGTGGCCGTGTACCTTTTGTTTCTCGTCAAGCCGCACGCGATGCGCGAGGCGCTGGAGGCGTATCCCCGCTCGCGCCTGCCGGGTCAACTCCTGACGGCGGCGGGTCTGGTCTGGTTTGCCTGGAACCTTTGGCAGGTTGATTTCGGCGGACTTTCCTGGATGAAAAACCTCTTGTATGTCGCCGTGCCCCTGGGCTGGTATTTGGTGGTGACGTATATTCCGGATTTATTGTCGGTCCGGGCCCTGTGCGGGGTGTTGTTGTTGGCCGGGAATCCTTTGCTGGTGCAAACCCGCTGGCACGGCTCCCCGGCCCAGTTCGCCATCGGCATCCTGGTCTATCTTCTGATCATCAAATGCATGTTCCTGATGGTGTATCCCCACTATTGGAAACGGGGGTTGTCCTGGATGTTCGTCAGTCAAAACCGCGCCCGCGCCTTGTCCTTCACGGGCATGGGCATCGGCGGGATCATGATCGTCTGCGCCGCGATTTCCTTCTGAGATGCGCGCGAAACTCCTGCGGTGGGATGCGAGGAACGCCGGGGACGCGTTGCAGTCATTGGACTGCGAAGCCGATTGGGAAGGCGTATGGCGCGACTTCGCCGGCGGCCAAACGCAGGTGTTCTTTTGCGCCGAATCGGCTTGGCCCGATCCTCCGTCCGACGGTCTGTCGGCGGCAGAATGCGAGCAGGCGGGAAAATTTCGCCGGGAGACCGACCGCAAGGCTTTTGTCGCCGGACGTTTGCTGATGCGAATGGTCATCGCCCGGGTGCTCACGCTTTCGGATGACGCGCAGCTTCCCATTGAAACCGATGCAAAAGGCAAGCCGTTCTGCCCCCTGCCGGGTGCCCCGTTTTTTAACCTGAGCCATACCCGCGGGTGGCTGGGACTCGCGGTCCGGGGCATGGGCCAGGTGGGGCTGGATTTGGAGGATACGCGCCGGGAAGTGAACCTTCTTCCCTTGACCCGCAGGTATTTTTCCGAAGCCGAAGCCGCGCGGGTGGCAGTGGGCGGCGAGGAAGCCTTTTTCCGAATTTGGACCCGCAAAGAGGCGCTGGTCAAGTGCATGGGGACCGGGCTGACGGTTTCCCTGCGGGGGCTGGACACTTTGGCACTGGAGGCGGAGGGGCGCTGGCGCTTTCAGGAGATCATGCCCGCCCCCTTTCTTCAGGGGTGTGTGGTGACCTCGGATGGGCACTGATCTTGGGGTGGGGATTGCAGGTCGGCAGTCCCTTGCCGATTCCGCTGGGGAAAAGGAACCACGGATGGACACGGATTTTCACGGATCTAGATGGGGAAAGGAACCACTGATCACACTGATGGGCACTGATCTTGGGGTGGGGATGGTGATTGTAGGTCGGCAGTCTCTTGCCGTTTCCGCTGGGGAAAAGGAACCACGGATGGACACGGATTTTCACGGATCTAGATGGGGAAAGGAACCACTGATCACACTGATGGGCACTGATCTTGGGGTGG
>PXAS01000217.1 GCA_003565815.1 PVC group bacterium | reverse complement strand
GTATTCGACCCTCTCCCACTGCACATTCGCGGGCCGGCTCTGCCATTTGCGGGTTTTTCTTCTTTATCCGTGGTCCGGCATGGCTGTCTGTAGGTCTTTTCAGCCGCCTCTCCGCCCCCCCCCGTCACAAAGCGTTGTCTTTGAATTACCTGATATTCTAATTCTGGTCGCCGCCATGGGTCAGAGCCTCCAACCCCTCGAAGACGGCAACCACCGCCTCGTGGGCGAACCCGGCAATGTGATCGTAAAAGAGAACTACTGGATCCGCACCGATAGCGGCAAATCCGGCAATGCCGTCGACTTTTTCGTCAAAATCCGGGGTCTAAGCTTCATCGAAACCATGCGCCTTCTCCTCACATAAAGCCCAAGAGAGCCGAAGCCGTCGTATCACACAAGCCCGCGTACGACGGCTTCGGACCAATCATCGCAACCCAAACCCCTGAACATGCCAACTTCATCGCAAAAATCTACGATGCCTGCGGGAACATTATACGATCACAACGCGATAATCCGACCCCTTTTCTACGATGTCAATTTGGGAACCGCATACGATATTAACGGCGACGGCAAAAGTTTGACATGAAAGCGGAGGTGCAGAGGTGGTGTCAAAACCGGCCAATGTTTACTGGGATTTCTGCCTTCAAAACGCCTAAAGTTAGTGCCATTCCGGCCTGACCCTCTTTCCCTTTTTCCGGGTCAATCTGTTCTTTCGTCTTTCACATTAACTGACCCTTTTTCCGAAATGTTTCTGACAATTGGGGCTCCACCATCACCCCATGAATCAAGAATAAAAGCCGGGCCTTCATAATCTGCAAACATTTCCAATAAATATTTTCGATAAAAATAATCATGTTTAATTAAAAAAAGGGTTCCATTTCTCATCAAAACCAGAACCCCCAAATTACCATTATTGGCATAGGATACGTCAAGTTTATTATTGGGTGCCGTTATTAAAACCTCAGATGCAGTCCACATAAATGGAATTAGTTCATTATTGGAATCAAAATTTGATAAATTGTTTAAAACCCTATGTACGGGAAGCCTGTAATTTCTTTGCGATTTTACTCCAAAAGGCTCTTCACTATATACATCATAAATGGAGAAAAATGTGTCATCTGACTCTGACAGTTCTTTTTCAAGCAATAAATCTTTTTTAAACTGTTCATGCACATGGTGCCAATCAATATTAATATTTTGATTCTCCATGGATTCAATTATACCAGAAACTTTATCAAAGATTCTAAAGTAAGATAGACCCACAACTATAGGCTTATCATTTAGATTATTGTAACTTTTCTGACGTACAATGTTATAGATGAATGCTGAAGTAAACATCACAGTTACTAAAAGTAGTAATTTAGTTAAAAAATATTTCATGATAATAAAACTGTTCACCTTATATATCTAAATGCAAGCGGTGCAAATGAGGTGTTGTGTGGTCGGAGTTTGAATGGGGGAATGAAATTTCTGCCTCCTGATGGCCATGGATCAAGATAAATTACGTCGTCATTAAAATTAATATCATTAACCCGTGGGTAACCCTCGTACATAGGGGATAATATTAAAAACCATTCATGATAAGAATCGGGAACAAAATGTCGGTATGTGTGACAAAAATCAAGAGGAGTATGGTTTCTGGAGGCAATTAACCCCCTAAAACAACCTTTTTTCTCAGAAAAAAACTCTTTTAAAGAATTATGTAATACTCTTTCAGTATTGCTAGCCCAATCGTGACATAAAAACCCGCTATTGATGTCTCCAGGATGTCGGTTTCTGCGCTCATTTCCGGCCCAACAACCAAGTACATTATTATACCTTAGACGCTCTAGATAGTATACGGACGAAACCATTTCAGAGTAATTTTTCGCAAATTTCCTAGCTTGTTCAATACATGGTTCGCGTTCACAACATTGAATATCGTTTGCTGAATGAATGTGTCTTAACAAGATAGACTCATTGTTTTCTGGACACATAGCTGTAAGCAAAGCTCTTAAATCGTTTTCAATTCCGATTTGAATGTTTATCACATCAGATTCAATAGGGTCAGGACCCCAATTGTAATCACGCATTCCTAAATAATCGCCCTTATTGATCCCATCATTCCCCACGAAGGCATAGAGGTTATATCCCCCCTCTTCCTCAATCGGATCGCGATTTGGCCATAAAATCAATACATGGGCATCATAGGCGTACCTGTTGCTTGTGTATGAGTCTTTCTGGTTGTTTTTGACGGGTCGTTGCGGGTGATGGATCTTTTGCTTTGGCCCGTTGAAGACGTAGGCGCCTTTTGCCATCTTTCGGGATGTCTTTGGGCGTCGCAGGTGTTTTTTTCGTGGAACGGGGGTTAGGGCGGTAAGGGCTAGGATGAGAGGAACCCCTTGGTTTGCAAAGGGATTTGTCATGGACTTTCTTGTGGTTTGCGCTTGCGTCGTAGCTGTAGGTGGTGGCCATGTTTCCAGATGGCATTGTTCCTTTTTGGCTGGTATCGTAGGCGTATGTGGATGTCGTCTGACGGTGTGGTTCCTTAGATGCCCTATGGGTGTCGTAGTTGTGCCTGCTCCGATGAGTTGGGATGGATTTCGGGTGTGTGTGGACGGTGTTGGGGTCAATCGTACTTCTCCCGCATGAATCCATGGGGATGCGGACAGTAAAACAAATAGCGTTTTCAATATGAAATTTACCATGGAAGGATGGTAAGTGAGGACCAAAGATGGCGCAAGCTTTTATTGAATCATCTCCAAAATTTGAAGGGGAAGGGTTCGCCCCCGTTGGGGTCGGTAAATGGGGGTTTAAACGTTTCCCGGAGCTTTTCCGCCGGGTTGTAGGGTGGGACCCCGTTGTGGTCTTGTGGGAGATCGGTTCGGCATGGCATCCCAATGGGGTTCCTTTCATGTCAACAGGTTTCCGACGGTCGGAAGAGTATGTTCAGCGTCTTCCGAGCGTCGGAAAGAGTATCAGTCGGACTCGTCAGACCCGTCCGACTCGTCAAAAAAACGCCTCCCTCCGACGGGTCCGACCCGAAGCCCCGGACACCACGGATTCAGGTTGAAGTCTGTATTCTGTGGGTGACCCCTTTCCCCGATGAAATCATATCCCACGAATGTTGACAGGACTTGAATTTGCGGGCAGGCTGTGAGGAACTTCTCCCAAAGTTCCGATCCTTATGCAATCTTCGTTCACGCCTTATCTTTCCATCTCCGCCAGCGCGGGCAGTGGCAAGACGTTTCAATTGGCCCATCGGGTTCTGCGTCTGCTGGCCATGGGGGTGTCTCCGGATCGGATCGGGGCTTATACCTTTTCCCGAAAGGCGGCGGGCGAGATTTTCGATGAGATTGTCCGTTATTTGCGGGAGGCGGCGGGAGATGAGGAAAAGGCCCGGGCCACGTCTGCTCACATGGGTTTGGCGCATTCGCGGGAGGGCTTCATGGAAAATCTGCGGGCCATGCTGGCCCATATGAATCGGCTGCGGATCGGAACGTTGGATTCGCGCATCGCGCAAATGCTCTCCGCGGCCGCCGTGGAAATGCAACTGCCCGCCGAGTTTTCGCTTTTGGACGGCCAGGGTCCCGAAGCCCGCTTTTTGCATGAACAGGTGGTGGACCGTCTGTTTCGTCCCGGACGTTTGCAACCGGACGCGGAACAGGCGTTTTTGCATGCCTTTGAACAGGCCACCCACGGCCTTTCCGAAAAGGCCTTTGATCGGAAATTGTTGAACTTCGTGCAGGACCATCGCGCCGTTTATTTGCTGCATCCCGATGAAAGCGCCTGGGATCACCCGGGTCCTTTGCTGATTTCCGATCTGCCCCGGGCGATTCCCGATGCGGAACGCGAACTGCTCCGGGCAAGCTTGCTCGCGGAATTGCCCGAAGTTGAACATGACAAGGTCCGGGAGGCCCTCGAAGGCATCATTCATGCGGCGGCCGATTACAATCAGGGCAGTTCCTGGAGCAAGGGCTTTCCCAAATCGACGCTGGTTGCCCATCTGTTGGAAGGAGACTCCCCGGAGGTGACTTATCGCAGAAAGGAGGTCCCCCTTCCTGAAAACCTTTGGCGGGGATTGCGGCTGCTCCTGCGGCATCCGGCCGGGTTGGAATTGGAGCGGGCTTTTACCCAAACCAAGGGGCTGCATCGTCTGTTGCATCGCTTTGAGGACCAATACCGCAAAAACGTTTTACCCAAGGGACGCATCACCTTCGAGGATGCCTGTGCGCTGATGAATGGCTTCAACCACCTTACGCCGGGGGAACTCGCGTTTCGTCTGGACGGTCAGGTGGACCATTGGTTGCTGGACGAATTTCAGGATACCAGCACCTTGCAATGGCGGGCCATCGAACCCTTTGTGGAGGAGGTTTTGCAGGACGCGGAGGGTCGGCGCGGGTATTTTCAGGTGGGGGATGTCAAACAGGCCATTTACGCATGGCGGGGGGGCAACGCGGACCTTTTCGAGCAGGTCTTGGCGCGGTATCCCGTGATCCAAAACGTCCACATGGAAACCTCCCAACGCTCCGCGCCTCCGGTGCTGGATCTTGTGAACCTCCTCATGGATGGCATCCCGGAGGGAGAGGAGTTTCCCGCCGAGGCCGGCGCCCATTGGAACCGGGAGTACCGCCGTCACACCGCCGCCGAACGAAATCGCGACCTGCCCGGTTTCGCGCAGGTAGTGGAAATCCGAGACAAGGAGGAAACCGAAGCGGTGGATGTCATCGAAGCCATTCTCCGCGGGCAGGATCCTTCCTTGGAAACGGCGATATTGACCCGGTCCAATTCGAGCGGCGCGGAGTTGGCCGATGCGTTGCGCAGCCGTGGTTTTGCCGTTGCCCTGGAGGGCCAGAGTCCCTTGCGCACGGATACGGCGGTGGAAATACTATTGGCGGGGCTGAAATATGCCGCCCATCCCGCGGATGATTTCAGCCGCCAGTTTTTGGCCATGGCCGACTTTGAAGTCCGGCCTTTCGAGGTGCTGCAGGCTCTGCATCAACACGGCTTCGCGCACACCTTGCACGACTTGTCCGAAAAGCTGACCCTGGGGGCGGACGCGGAATTCGCGCGTTTCCGCATTGAAAAGCTGGTGGAGGCCGCGCGGGAGTTTGACGATCTGGACACGGTTTCGGTGGACCGTTTTTTGTCGTTCGTGGACGGGTATCGACTCAAGGAACATCAGGCCGCCGGGGTGATCCGCATCATGACCATTCATCAGAGCAAGGGCCTGGGCTTTGACGTGGTGTTTTTGCCCGTGGACGCGGGAAGCAATTTTGTTCGCCTGGACCACAAAAAATTGGCCACCTCCGCCACCGGGGAGGCGCCCGACTGGGTGCTGGACTTCCCGCCCAAGGCGGTATGCGCGCAAACCGGGGGGCTGGCCGAGGTTCAAGACAGACTGGAGGCCGAAAGCGCCTACGAAAATCTTTGCAACCTGTATGTGGCCCTGACCCGTGCCAAGCAGGGCTTGCACGTCATTTTACCCGAGGCGCCCAAAGCCAAAGGGAAGCTGACCGTCACCGCCAATTGGATTCGGGACCGCATGCCGGATGCGGAGCCTTCGACGGAGGGGCGGGAACCGGAGGGAACGCGGGTATTGTATGCCGTCGGCACCCCAGTTCTTCCCCCGAAAAAGGAAAAACAGGAGGAGGGACCCGCGGAAATCGAAGCATTGGCATTGTGCGCCGGCCAGAAAATCATTCCCAGGTTGGAACCTTCACAAGCGGATCAAACCGAACGGGAGTTGGGGCGCGTGTACCGCTTGATTCCCGAGGACGGACGCGAATTGGGCAGCCGCGTTCACGGTCTGCTCGAACAAATGGCGTGGGCGGACGAGGAGACCGCTGATGAATTGCTTGCCCGATGCGGGGAACCGCCGGATAGCGCCGCTGCAGAACAGGTGCGGCGTGTTTTTGTCGATTTTCCGGTGTTGCGAAAACCGGAAGGGGTGCGCGACATCTGGCGGGAAAAACATTTTGAGAGCGTTTTGCCGGAGGGCTGGATTACCGGGGTCTTCGACCGGGTGGTTCTGTTTGAGAACGCGGCCTGGATCCAGGATTACAAAACCAATCGAAAAAGTGACGAGGCCACCGTGGCCCATTACGCGCCGCAAATGAAACTGTACCGCAGGGTGCTCGCGGACATGTTGGACCTCCCGCCGGCAAACATCCGCTGCCAATTGTTATTCACCCGAACCGGGGAAACCCGGGAAATCGACGCCTCCACCTGATCGGGATCCCTCTGGTCGAATCCGGGTGGGATCGGCGTGGGATCAGAAAATCCGTTCGGGCACGAACACCACGTCGCCGGCTTTCAGCAGAATGTCTTCCTCATGATTGCCGCGGCGTCCGACACTGCGGAGGTCCACGGAAATTCTCCGGACGCGGTTTTCCTCCAAATTGGGACGGAAAACGGAAATCGAAGTGGCGTTGGCACTGGAAGCCAGTCCGCCTGCGGACTTGACGGCACCGGAAAGGGTCATGTTGCGGGTGGGGGGAATGGCGATGGGGCCTTCGCTGCCCACGCGCCCAATCAAGGTCACATATCCCCAGGGTGACATGTACGGGTCTGTGGTGCTGCCCACGTATTCGACAATCACATGGGGATTGCGGAAAAATTGGCTGTACAGTTCGGTGAGTTGGGTTTCGATTTGCTCCATGCTCTGGTTGGCGACGGCCACGTTTTCAACCAACGGCAGGGCAATGCGGCCACTTTCATTGATGCGCTGCACGTCGGTGCGGATTTCCGAACGTCCCTGAACCATGACGTTGACGGTGATGGTCATGCCGGAACGGATCATGTTGCCCGCGGCCGCGGTGATGCCGCCACCTTGCAGGGCCAATTGGATGGCCGCCTGCTCTTCGGCGCTGTATTCCGGCGGGTTTTCCTCTTCGTCGGATTCCACAACGCCAATGTGTACGCGGGGAGGCGCCTCTCCCTCGGGGATGGGGTCGGCGAAAATTCGGGGCATTGCAAAAGACACAAGCAAGAAGAGAAAACAAAATTTGTTCATAATGATGACCGGGTTGAAAATTGAGTCACAGATTAGTTTTGATTCGGTCGTTTGTCAAGGTCACACGTTGAAGAGAAAATGGCAGACATCCCCGGGTTTCATCACGTATTCCTTGCCTTCCACCCTGAGTTTGCCGGCTTCTTTGATGGCGTGCTCGCTGCCATGGGTCAGCATATCCGCGATGCTGTAAATGTTGGCGCGAATGAATCCCCGCTCGAAATCGCCGTGGATCACGCCCGCGGCCTGGGGGGCGGTGAACCCGTGCCGAATGGTCCAGGCCCGGATTTCCTTGGGGCCGGCGGTGTAATAACTTTGCAGGCCCAGCAGCTCATACACGCCCCGGATGATGGTGTGCAACGCCGGTTCGGTCATGCCGAGGGATTCCAGCATTTCCTGCCGTTCTTCGGGGGGAAGCTCGGAGAGTTCGGCTTCGATTTTGGCGCAGACGGGGATGACCTCGCTGTTGCGTTCGGCGGCATGGGCTTTGAGCTTTTCCATTTCCGGGTTGCCGCCGGCGGTCATGTCCTCTTCATTGACGTTGGCGATGTACAGCACGCGTTTCGCGCTCAGGGGGGAAAGGCTGCGCAGGAGTTTGAGGTCCTCCGGATCTTGGAGGTTCAACGCGCGGATGGGCTTGCCTTCGGAGAGGCAATCCAGGCATTTTTCCAGCAGAGCCATGTAGCGCTGGGCGCTCGCGTCGCCGCTGCGGGATTGCTTCTTCGATTTTTGCAGGGCGTTTTCCACGGATTGCAAATCGGCGAGCATCAACTCGGTCTCAATGGTTTCCACGTCGCGGATGGCGTCCACGGATCCGTCCACGTGGGTGACGTCGTCATCGGCAAAGCAGCGGACCACCTGCAGGATCGCATCGGTTTCGCGGATGTGGGTGAGAAATTTGTTGCCCAGCCCCGCGCCTTCCGAGGCGCCTTTCACCAATCCGGCAATGTCCACGATTTTGGTGGTGGCGGGAATGACTTTTTCGGTGACGATGTGCTTTTGCAGGACCTCCAAATTGGGATCGGGCACATTGACAATGCCCACGTTGGGCTCAATGGTGCAAAAAGGGTAGTTGCTCGCTTCCGCTCCCGCTTCCGTAAGGGCGTTGAACAGTGTGCTTTTTCCGACGTTGGGCAATCCGACGATGCCTGCTTCCATGACTTGACTCCGAGGTTGTGGACCCGCGTGGGGTGAAATTGGATGAATGCCGCCAGCCTATGGTTTTTTTCGGCAAGGAAAAGAAAATACCTGTGAAATTGTGTGTCGCACCAAATCTGATTTGCATTCCGGACATTCAAATGTGTTGTGTAATCCAAAGGGTTTCTATCATTCGGCTTTCAAGGACTGGGAATCCGTAACATGTGGGGGTTCCCGACAAACGGATCAAAGGCACCGGGGAGGAATCCAAACCTAAAACACGCACCCATACCCGGGTGAATGCCATTCGGAAAACCCGGACGTTTACAGCCCAAAATCCTCGTGAAACTGGAGGAGGCCTTGTTTGCGGAGGGTGTCTCGCCAGAGGCGGGGGTGGTGATCGGGACCAAAGAGGGCGTGGGCGGCCCGGCGGGCGATGGCGTTTCCTGGTTCGCGGGGCAGGGCGTGGAGGAGGTCGAGGGGAAGTTCTTCCGGGATCATCACCGCTCGCCAGGGCAGGATGGCGTTGACGAGGATGGCGGCGGCCCGTTCCGGCCCCACCAAACGCATGGCGGTGCTGGGTTCGCCGGGTTCTCGCACCTGAAGGCGCACTTTACAGCGGCGAACCCATTTTTTCGGTGGCTCGTCGGCCTTGGGTTGAATGGCCTGCTCGAAAGGAGGGCTTTCGGTGAAAATTTCCGCGGACGCCCGCAGCCGGCGCAGGGGATGGTTGCCGGGGCGACAGGCATCCAGCCGCCAGATATCGGACGTGAGGGTGCGTCCGGTGAAGTGTTCCCGACGGCGCCACCAGATTTTCCAGAGCTTGCCGACATCGGCCCAGGGCGGGAAGCCTGCGGATTCTTCGTCGTGGGGCAATAAATCCGCGACCCCGGTCAAAAGGGCATAGGCGGCCTCGGCGTCCTCGCCGCAATTGGCGCGCAATTCGTGCAGCGGGAGGTTGCGGGCGGTTTCTTCGAAGGCGTCCGCATTGTGTTTGTACCCCAGGGCACGCATCACGGCTTGGTACAGCGCCTCTTCGGGGCCGAGGGATTGGATGACCCGGGCCATGCGCAGGGTTTTGCGGCGCAGGCGTTCCTGTCCGGCGGCGTCCAGGAGACCGCCGCGCTTTTCTTCGTCCAGACCCTCGCACATCATGCGCAGGGCCGAGAGACCGCCTTCGACTTCGAAGGGGTAGGCTTTGGTGTCGATGCTGTCGAAAAAGAAGTGCGAGCGGGCGTCGAGTTCGGTTTTGATGGACACTTCTTCGCAGTCCGGGGGCAGGGAGCCGGGAGGGAGGGTGCCGCTTTCGTAGGTGACGTGGAGGCGCACGTTTTGATAGCGGGGATCGTGGTGGTGTTCGTGGTGCCGCCAATCCATGGGGCGAATGTGAATTTCGACGTCCCCGCGGACCCGGCGTCCGCCCACCACCCATTCCGCGTCGAGAAAATCGGGTCCGGCTTCGAAGTTCCAGCGTCCGGGGCGGATCACCCGGACGTTTTCGCCGCGGGCGGTGGACAGGGTTTCGGGGCGGAGGCGGTCGTCGAACCAGACGCAGTGCAGATGGCGTTCGCTGAAGGCGTCGTGCAGCGCGGGCTCCGGTTCCCGGATTTTGCCGCCGTGGGCGGGCAGATGTTTGCGGTATTCGCCCGAAAGCGGGAAGCGGTCGGTGGCGGTGAATCGATAATGGGATGGTGTGATGAGCGTGTTCATGCTTCCTTACACCCAATGAGTTCCGGATTTTCCGCGATTTTTTCATTTTTTCTGGCGAATTCTTTTTTCAGGCTCCGCCAGGTCCACATGAGGAAGAGGGCGGCGATGAGGGCGCCGGACCACGTGGAAATGAGCACGCCCCACCAGATGCCGATTTCGGGGCGATCGAAGCGTGCCATGAGAAAGGGGATGAGTAACAGCGGGGCCAGGAATTGCCGGTACAGCCCCAGCCAAATGGCGAAGTGCGGGCGTTGGAGTCCCTGCAAAACGGAGGTGGAGATAAAGAGGATGACGAAGGAATACATGGTGGCCATGGCAAAGCGCAGAAAGGTGGCGCCGATGGCGATGACTTCGGGGTCCCCGGTGAAGCGGCTCATCCAAAAGGGGGCGAAACCGGCGACGATGGGGGCGCCGATCAGGTAGAGGACGGTGCCGATGCGGATGCAGGCGAAAACGGTTTCCCGCAGGCGGTCCAGGCGTCCGGCGCCATAACTGTGGCCCGCCAAGGTCATGGCGGCGGTATTGAGTCCGATGATGGGCAAGAGGGCGATTTGTTCGATTCTCATGCCGGTGCCGAAGGCCGCGAGAACTTCGGTGCTCACTTTTCCGGCGAAATGGGTGTGGATGAAGATGCCCGCCGCGATGGTGAGCATATTGATCAGGGCGGGAAATCCCTGGCCCATCAGTCGTCGTTGCGTGCGCCAACGCGGATGCAGATGAGCGAACCCGCTGGGGGGGATGAATCCCGCTTTCACGGCCATGTACCAATAATACAGCAACACGCCCGCTTGAATGAGCACCGTGGCCCGGGCGATGCCCGCGAATCCCATCGGGGACAGGCCCCATCCGCCGAACACGAACCAGAGGTCGAAAACGATGTTGAGGAAAAACCCCGCGATGAGGGCGTTGCGGAAAGGGCGGGCATTGCCGCGGGCGCTGAGCATGGCATGAAAGGTGCCGCCGATCACGAAGCAGGGCGTGGCCCAAAAGATGGTGCGCACGTATACGATGCCCAACTCGCGGGTTTCGCCGGTGATCCCCAGCCATTCGAACAATTGCGGGGACAGGCCCCATCCGAGGGCGCCCACGGCCAGGCTCATCCAGGTTGCGAAAAACAGGCTTTGTCCCGCCAATTCGCGGGCGGTTTCCTCGTCATCCGCCCCGAGGGCATGGCTGATGAGGGCGTTGGTGGCCGCCTGGCAGCCGTGGGCGACGGCGATGATGAGAAAAAAGACCGGAAACGAGGCGGTGAGGGCGGCCAGGGCTTCGGTGGAAAGCCGCCCCGCCGCCCAGGTGTCCACCACGTTGTACATGGTCTGGAAAAACATGCCGATGCTCACGGGCGTGGAAATTTGACGCACCAATCGCGGTATGGGCTCGCTTTTGAGGGGGTTGGGGGAAAGGACGGGGTCGGACATGGCGGCCAATCTATTCGCGGAATCCCATCGGTCAATGCACTTGTTATTTTTGCATTCTCCTTGTAAAGTGTCCGCCCCATGAAATCCCTAGCTCCTCCCAAACATGATCCGTCCCGTTCGCTCGTTGCCTATTGGCTTTGGCTGGTTTGTACCTTGATCGTCATCATGGTGGCCGTGGGCGGCATTACCCGCCTGACGGAATCGGGTTTGTCCATCGTGAACTGGGAGCCGGTGTCGGGCACGTTGCCGCCTCTGACGGAGGAGGGTTGGATGGAGGAGTTCGAGAAATACAAAGCCACTCCCCAATACGAGAAAATCAGCAGGGAAGGGGAAATGACGCTGTCGGATTTCCGGGAAATCTATTTTTGGGAGTATGTACACCGCTCTTTGGGGCGTTTCATCGGTTTGGCATATGCAGTCCCTTTTTTCATTTTTTTGATTCGTGGGAAAATCAAGGGGCCGATGGTATGGAAACTGAGCGTGGGGCTGTTGCTGGGCGGCGGCCAGGGACTGCTGGGATGGTACATGGTGAAAAGCGGTTTGGTGGACCGCCCCTATGTCAGTCATTTTCGCTTGGCCGCGCATTTAAGCATGGCTTTGCTGCTGTTTTCATATTTGCTGTGGATGGTGTTGGACCTCAACCCGTTCTGGACCCATCGCAAAACCAATTATCAGTCGGTCAGCCGATTGCGGGCTTTCAGCATCGGGTTTTTGTGCCTGTTGGCGCTGCAAATCGTATACGGCGCCTTTACCGCGGGATTGCGGGCGGGATACATGTACAACACGTGGCCGATGATGGGGAACCGGTTTTTTCCGGCGGGCGGATGGGACGTTCGCCCCGTGTGGATGAATGTGTTGAGCAACCCGGCCACGGTTCAATTTATCCACCGGCACATGGGACTGTTGGTGTTGGCGGGTTTGATCGGACTTTGGGCGTTCGCGCAGACCCACCGTTTGATGGTCCGCCAGAAAATGGGCTTCAACCTGATCCTGATTTGCGGGGCGATCCAGTTCTTGCTGGGATTGTATACCCTGGTGTCCGGGGTGAACATGGTGGCGGCCGTCGCCCATCAAGTGATGGCCTGCCTGCTGTTGGGCAGCACGGTGCTTGTGGTGCACGAGTTGTTTGAACCCGATCACCTGCGGGAGGTCTGAACCGCTTTCCCGGTTGTACTTTTCCGGGAATGCCCTATGCTCCATCATGACATCTTCCAGCACATCCGATACTGACTTTCATTCCGCCCGGGACGAGTTCGTCTCCCAATGGGGCGCCATCAGTTCTTCTTGGGGGATCAATCGAACCATGGCCCAAATTCACGCGTTGCTCTTGGTCAGTCCGGCGCCGATGTTCACGGACCAAATCATGGAGGAATTGGGCATTAGTCGAGGAAACGCCCATGGGAATCTCAAGGAACTGGTCAATTGGGGCATTGTCAAAAGCGTGTTTAAAAAAGGGGACCGAAAAGAATATTTCGAGGCGGAAAAAGACATTTGGCGGATGTTTTGCACCATCACCCGCGAACGCAAGCGCCGGGAAATTGACACGGCACTGGGCGTTTTGCGGGATTGCGCCCAAAAAACCGAGGGCGTGACTTGTACCGAATGCCAAGAATTTCACAAGCAAATGGAAAATTTGACGGAATTCGTGGAGATGATTTCCACGCTGATGGACAAGCTCTCCAACACGGAACAAAGCAAAGCCATCCCCTTGGCCCTGAAGCTGTTGACCTGAGACGGATCTTTCAAATGAATGCATTGTTATCCTGGCCTATATTTCGACGGGGGGGGCTCGAATGGGGCGGAGGGATGCGTATGCCCGTTGGGGGCGTTTATGCGAGCAGATCGAAGCCTTTGTCCGCGATTTGTTCGAACATGTTTTGGATGATTTCCTTCCAAGTATAGCGTGGAATCACGGATTCATAGGCCTTGCGGCTCATTTCGCAGTAAGCTTCCTCCTCCAAGCCGAGGATCTCCAGCACCGCTTTCGAGGCCGCGTCCACGTCTTTTGCCGGGATGACTTTTCCGCCCCCGGCGGGTTCGATGACATCGGTGACCACCGGGATTTGATCGGTGCCGATGACGGGGATGCCGCAAGCCGCCGCCTCGCAGGCGGCCATGCCAAAGCCCTCCATGACCGACATGCTGAGGAAAAGTTTCGCGGTTTTGACGATGTCGGGAAGAATATGGGCGCCGGGACCGCTTTGGGGCAGGTCTTTGGGGCTGAAAATATGAATGCGGTCCGCGATGCCCTCCCGTTCAATGGTCTCGTGAATTTTTTTGGCCACGCCGGGTTCCATGTTTTCATCGAGATTGAGAAACAAATTCAGATCCTCGGTGGATTTGGCGACCTTGGCAAAAACTTCCACCGCCTTGTCTTTGTCTTTGAGGACGTCGGAGCGCCCGAATTCACACATGTGGGGCCGTTTGAACAATTCCTCGGGGAGGTCGAGGTATTCCGCGTGCTCCCGGACCTCCTGCCCGGAAATGCGCCCGGTGGCGTCTGAAAAACATTTCTTTTTGACGGGATGAAAGCGTTCGGTGTCCACCCCGGGAAAGACATCGATGATTTTCTCGTCCCAGTTGCGTCCGTAGGCCAGTTCCAAGTCCTTGCGCACCAATTTCGAGGTGGAGCCGATGAGGTGGGCGTTGTGGGTGACGCGTTTTTCGTAGCGCTCTCGGATGAAAATCCCGTGTTTCTCCCGTTCTTCCTCGGTGAGCGGCGCTTTTTTCATGCCCACCGGTTCGTGTGGAATCCAGACGTGAACGGCGTCCTTGAACGTTTCACCCAACAGCTCCCCCATGTATCCGCCATCCCAGAAGTGGGAGACAATCAGGGATGGGGTAAAATCGCCGGGCAGTTGATTCAGCACCGACGGAACCGCGTTCCGAATGAGTGCGCCGGTGAGGTATTCTTTGCGGACGAAGGCTTTGATGTCATCGGCGACATGGAGAACGTATAATTCGCGTTGCGGATCTTTGCTCATGCCGTCGCGCATGCGCTTGGTGTAGGGGTGTACAAATCCCCCGCGATTGAGAATGATGACCCGGGCATCGTACTGGTCATGGATTTGTTCGGCCATGTTCTGCACGTAAATGTTTTGCCCGCCCGTGTCCGGGAGTCCGGGGAAAATATCCAATTCATGAATGCCGTGCCAAGTGATGAGGAGGACGTCTTTCATGTTTTCAACATGCGTGGATCTTTCGGTTTCGTCAAGGGCGAACTCCAGATCAATACGGATTTTCAAGGGTGTTTGCGAAAAATCCATCAATTCACCTTGGAAAATCACGTTGATCTTCAGAAAACGCGCAAAGCGATCCGAAGACGATCTCCCCCGAGTTTGGGGGGGGCGGACGAAGATTTTGGAACGCACACTTTGCGGAGTTGGGCTTGATTCTTTGGCCGATGAACTCTATGCTGAAAGCACGTCAAAATTCCACCCGCATGAAATCAACCGATCAAACCCGCATCCATATTCCGATCAGCACGGCAGCCAGTATGGTGGGGTCTTATGTGCGGGGGAGAATCTTGGAACAAATCAAGTCGGTGGCGTTCATCATCCTCTATTTGTTGGCCTTTCAACTTTTTGTTTTGGGGTCCACGCCGTCGAATGCGTTGCGGGTGGCGGCGGGTTTGGGTTTGGTGATTCTGGGACTGACGTTTTTTTTGGAGGGGCTGATTTTGGGTCTGATGCCCCTGGGCGAGCGGGTTGGGGTGCGTTTGCCCCGCAAATGCGGGATCTTTTTGATTGTGGTCTTCGGCCTGTTGCTGGGACTGGGTTCCACCTACGCGGAACCCGCGATCGCCACGCTCAGTACGGCCGGGTCGACGGTGACGGCTTGGGGCTCGCCCTTGCTGTATCGTTTGCTGAACGATTCGCCCGCCTTGTTGGTGGCCTCGATTGCCCTCGGGGTGGGGGTGGCCGTGGGGGTCGGCATGTTCCGCTTTTATTACGGCTTTTCCATCAAACCTTTCATTTTCACTCTGATGCCTTTGCTGTTGGGCCTTTCCGTCTATTGTGCGCTGGATGCGAATTTGCGCAATATTTTGGGCTTGGCATGGGATGCGGGTGCGGTGACGACCGGTGCGGTGACGGTGCCCTTGGTGTTGGCGTTGGGGATCGGGGTGTCCCGGGCTTCGGGCAAACGGGAGGACGCGGCCGGAGGCTTTGGCATCATCATGCTGGCGTCGGCCTTCCCCATTTTGGGGGTGATGATCCTGGGGGTGGCGCTGAACCCCACGACCTCGCGGCCCATGGCGGAAACCGACTTTTTCGCGCCCGAATACCGCGAAAGGGCGCTCCGCCTTTTTCCGGATGAATCGGCCTTGCTGCGCCATGCGTTTCAGCATGGGAGCGAGGCGGGCCGAAAGGCGTTTTTTGGCGGGGAGTCTTCGGAATATCATGCGGCCTTGCGGCGACTGGGCCGTCCGGAGGGACGGGCCATGATTCCCGCATCCATGTCCGCGGCGGAATGGTTGATCCGGCGGGCTTCGGAAAGCGAGCGGGCCTTTCTGACCCGGGAAGTGCCCGGTTTCGCCTCCAGCCCCCGGGAAACGGCAACCGCCTGGGCTTCGGTCCTTCGGGAAGAATTCGCAAGCGCCCTGCTGGCGGTGTTGCCGCTGACGCTTCTGCTGGCCGTCGTTCTCTTTTTGTTCTTGCGGGATCGTCCCCGGCATGTGGACGAGGTGGTGTTGGGCGTGGGCTTGGCTTTGATGGGCATGACCTTGCTGACCATGGGGATCCGCACGGGTTTGGCGCCCTTGGGGGATGAGGTGGGGCGCCCCCTGCCGCGGGTGTTCCGAAGCGTGCCCCGCGAAGAGGGGCGCATCATTTTGGAACCCTTCGATCCCGAACAAGTCCTGACCGGCTTCACCCCCGAGGGACGCCCGCACCGGTTTTTTTATTTTACCGAACGCGGCACCACGCCGCGCCCGGTTGTGTTTCATCCCGATCAATACGACCCCGAGACGGGCCGTTATGAACACGTGCTTGAGCGTCCGCCTTTGTTTGGTCCGCAACTGACCCTGGCGGGGATCGCCATGGTGTTTCTGTTCGCATTCGGGTTGGGCTTCGGCTCCACCCAGGCGGAACCGGCCTTGAGCGCCCTGGGCCGCACGGTCGAGGAATTGACGGTGGGCACCATCAAACGCACCGGCGTGGTTCGGGCCGTGTCCCTGGGGGTGGGGTTGGGGCTGATGATGGGCGTGGCCCGGATCCTGTATGACATTCCCATTGTTTGGCTCTTGCTGCCCCCGTATTTGTTGCTCTTGCCGCTGACCTACTGGAGCGAAGAGGATTTCGCGGGCATCGCCTGGGATTGCGGCGGGGTGACCACGGGGGGCATTACCGTGCCCTTGGTGTTGGCCATGGGGCTGGGCATTGGCGGCGAACTGAATGTCACCGATGGGTTCGGGGTCTTGGCCATGGCGTCCGCTTATCCGATTCTGACCGTGCTCTTGTTCGGGATGATGGTGCGGGCCCGGCAACGCAAGGGGTTGCAGAACGTACGCGAGGAGGACGGAGATGAGTGAGCCCACGCTGAATTTCAGGGAAGTGAGTCGCGTGACCTGCATGGTGCATCAACCCCTGGGGGCGAAAGTCACCGACTGTTTGGTGGGCATGGGAGCCCATACGGTTTTGGTGGAAAACGCCCGGGCGGTCCGTCAACACATTCGCCCCCGGCCCTGGGTATTTCCCGGACACTCGATGGAAATTCACGGCACCCCGGTGGAAGTGTTCCGCACCACCGTGCCCCGGGAGAGCGCGGAGGCGGTGATGCGGGCCCTGATCGAGGTCCTGGACTTGGAGCGGCCCGGTCATGGCGCCCTTTACATCCAGGATTTGTTGGAACACAGCTTGCTCGAGCCCCCCGTCTTGCGGGTCCAGTCGGAAAAAGAGGGGTTGATTTTGAGAGACCTCACTTTGCTGACCGGCATTTTGTCCCAAGTGGGGGGCGGGGACGCCTTGGCGAAAAGCGCGTTGAAGCTGGGGGCTTGCGTGCCCGTGATCACCCGGGGCATGGGCACCGGCATTCGCGATCAACTCGGACTTTTGCGCATCACCATTCCCCCGGAAAAAGAATGGGTGCATCTCATGCTGCCCGCACAGGACGCCGTCGGCATTCAACGCCTGCTGATTGAGGATGCCCGCATGGATCGGGCGGGCGGGGGCTTTTTGTACCAAACGCCGGTCCGGGCCGGCGTGGTGGACCCCCTGTTACGTATCGGCAGGCAGGAGCACGCGGCCAGCATGGAGCAAGTGATTGCGGCCATGGATGAGTTGAAGTGCGGAACCGGATGGCGGAAACGGTACGGGGATTTGGAAGATCCCCGCAACGAGAAGATGAGACCCTTTCGGCGGAATCACCGGGAAATCACCTTTATTTGCACGGAGGGCCGCGTGGACGCCTTTGTGCGGGCGGCCATGCGCGTGGGCGCGGGCGGGGCCACCACCGCTAGGGTACGATGCTTGAGCGAAAGCGATTTCGAGGGCGGAATCGGTGCCCGGGAGCGTGGCATTCTTTGCGTGCCCGCCGGACGTGCCGATGCCGTGATTGAAGCCCTGTACGAAACCGAAAAACAGTTGGAGGACACCCATTGCCGCATCCAGGTCCTGGATGCGCCCTCGGTGTTTTCGCATCAAAGATAATCGATGATGTCCTGCCAGTCGTCGACGAGCAGGAATTTGACGGGTTTGTCGTCTCCGGCGGCTTCGAGCAATTCGTTGTTGAAGGCGTGTTGCAGGTGTTTGCGGAGGGTCGCGGTCTTCATTTCCAAGTCACCCTTTTCCTGCTTCTTGACCAACGCCTCCACCAACTCGGGCAGGGTTTTGGGCTTTTCGAGCAGCGTTTCCAAGACTTTCATGAATTCCGGCGGCGGGGGATTGGCGGATTCATCCAGTTCGTCCACATCGATGTCATCCGGCGTGAGGACGTCTTCGGTCTCTTCCTCTTCCTCACCGTCTCCATTGTCGTCATTTCCATTGTTGTCCTCCTCATCCCCCTCCACGGTGTCGACGCTGTCAAGCAGGGGGTCGACGCCGTCGGTGTCGTCATCCTCATCGTCATTGTCGTCGGAATCATCCCGGCGAGCACCGCGGGAATCGTCCTCGTCTTCGTCAGCCTCCACTTTCTCCCCGGGGAGCAGGACGTGGCTGGCGTTTCCTTTTTCAATGAGCTGAATGAGTCCGCGATTGGCGGCATCGACGACAAAATCCTTGAACTTGCGCATGGGCCGTCCGTCTTTGTCTTTCAGACGGGTTTCGTCAAAACGGCGAATCCGTTTGCGCATGCGTTGCTTGAGGGAGGTGAGCAACACGCGGTGTCCGCGTTTGCGGCTTTTGCTGACTTCCTCGACAAGAACTTCAAAGGGATCTTGCGTGTCTTTTTCTTTGTCGGCGGATCGACTGTTGTCGCGGCCCCGATCCCGGTTGTCCCGGTTGTCCCGGCCGTCCCGGCTTCCGCGTCCGGAGTTGCCGCCGTCTTTGCTCCAGACTTCGGTGTCGTCGGTATCGTGCCGGGCCGCGTCCAGTTTGCCGCGGTCGGGACCGCAGAGCAGGACGCTGTGACCGGCGCGCTGCAGGGACGCGGCCACCGGACTCAGGCGGGAGGTCTCAATGCCGGCGAGGATGTAGCGATCCACCTGCGGGTAGGTTTGGGCGAATTCCTGGAGGCGGGTCATCAGACCCGCAAGCACCGAGGCGTCCGCATCCCCGCTGCGGGGCAGGAGGGTGACCCATACGCCGTTTTGGTTCAGGGTATTCAGGAAGCCGCCGGGGACCGGGGAGTCGACGATCAGCTCGGTGTGGACCACACGCTCGTCGCTGTCGGTAAAGTTGCGGAGCACGTTGACGTCTCCGGGCAATCCGCTGTTGGCTTTCAGGTCGTCCGCCGTGGCGGCAATGAAAATGGCTGTATCACTCATGATGGTTTGTTTCCTATAAGGTTAAATGGGTTCCCGTGATGAAATCACTTGTATGGGGTCAAATCCTTTAACGCAATTTCAAATTGCGGAGTTCTTTCCAATATCTTTGGTCCTGATCGTGGTTGAGGAAGGCTTTGAAGGCGTTGAGTTGCCGGGGACTGCGAAGACCGTCGGCCCGCTCGGCGCCGATGAGGACCTCGTTGTGGCTGAGCGGGGGGCGCACCGCCCGCACGGCTTCGAAGTGATGGGCAAAGGCTTCCCGGGCGCGGCGGTGGAGCCGGGCATGGCCGCGTCCGAGGACAAAATTCATGATCAAAGTGCCGCCCGGCAGGAGCTTTTCCGCCATGCGGGCCACGGTTTCGCGGTTGACGTCGGCGGGACGTTCCACGTCCCGTTCCCCGCATCGGTAGAGGTCATCGATCAAAAGGTCGTACTTTCCCTGGTCCCGATTCATAAAATCGTAGGCATCGGTTTCGACGATCTCCACATCGAGTTCATCCAGGGCCATGTATTCCCGGGCCAGTCGGATCATCACCGGATCGATTTCAACGGCGCGAATGTGAATATGGGGGAGGAAGTGCCGGATTTGCCGGAGCACGGTTCCGCCGCCCAACCCCAGCAGCAACAGGGATGCGGGCTCTCCGGGGTGCATCATGGCGCCGGCGGTAATGGCGTCCCAGGCATGTCCGGTCAGCAAATGGGTGGGATGCCAGGTGGCGTGGGTGGCGCCGATGACATCAAAATCAATGCCCCCGTCGTTTCTTTCGATCACATCCACATCATTGAAGGGGGTGGTGACCTGTTCCAGACGCCTCACGGATTCACACCGTATTTTTGTTCCAGTGCGTGCAGGATCCAGTCGATCTCCCCGTCGGAAAGGGCGCGGCGGTAAATGATCAGTTCCGCGATCCATCCTTGAAAGTGAACCCCACGGTCCATGAGGCCGCCCACTTGCAGGGTTTGCAGCGGCGGGGAGCGGTCAGGGGCCACTTGGGGGGGGCTGCCGGTGAGTTCCAGCCGATGGGTGCCGGCATAGGCATTGTCGCGGGTTTCGTCTCTGCGCACCGCGATCACGGTCGGGAAATTCCGTTCCGCCCGGGTGAGGCTCAAACGACCGGACCCCCGTTGGGTTTGAAACGCGAGACTCCCCGGCATGGCCGGGTTGTGCAGGATCAAAAGCCCGCCGCCTTGATGGGGACCGTGCTCGACGCCGGC
Source organism: PVC group bacterium (assembly GCA_003565815.1). GTDB lineage: Bacteria > Verrucomicrobiota > Kiritimatiellia > SS1-B-03-39 > UBA6053 > PXAS01. Next base: position 329 of record PXAS01000217.1, on the reverse strand, counting down.
AATGAGTTGTATGTCTTCCGCGGTGGGTTGGGCCCGCGGAAACGCGACCAGGATCAAGGTGAATGCCTCCTCGTCGGTGAGGTGTACGTTGGAAATGAGCAACGAGGCATCGAATGCCAAGGCCGGCATGCCGTTGAGGGCCGCGGGTTGCACGCGCGGCCGCAACTCCACCTCATCCTGACGGAGATAAAAATCCCCGTCGCGGAAAATTCGAAAGGTCTGGGGGCCATCCGGCGCCGTGCCTGCCAAGTCGAGATGAAAAACCCGATCCCATTCCAATTCAGCTTGGGTGGGCGCGGCGGGGGGGGCGGGCTGAGGCAAGGGCGTGG
>PXAS01000322.1 GCA_003565815.1 PVC group bacterium | reverse complement strand
CTTGCGTCGGATTTCGAGTTTTCGGGGGGTCAACGCATCTTCTGATGGTGCAATCCCCCCGAAAGCTCGGAAGGCGGCGTGAGATCAAGCGTTCGGTCTCCCCCGAAGGCTTTTTCCCATGCTCAGGCTTTTCAACCACACTCCCCCCTTCTTCTCCTTTTGACAACCGATTCCAATTTCGACAACCCGCCCGCTTGACGCTTTGGAAGTTTCCTGTAAAGTATGCTCCATGGACCATCCCCTTCCCGACATTTGGAACGACCAACGGCGTCTCGCCCGGCTGAAGCCGGACGACTGGCGCCACATTGGTCTGGCCTCCCTGCTGATCACCATTGGATTTGCCATGTTCCATTTCATGGGCAATACCGCCGATGCCGGACGCTGGGGACGTTCCGCCCTGGTCTGGATGGTCAAGCGCTGGAACGACTCCGGGATCGCCATGGGGCAGGGCGACTACTCACACGGATTTTTGGTGCCCTTCGCCTCCCTGTATGTCGTCTGGATGAACCGCTTCGAACTCATGAAAGCGCCCAAGCGCGTTTGCGGGTGGGGCCTGGTGTTCATTGCCGGTTCATTGGTCCTGCATTACTTGGGCGTGAAAACCCAGCAAACCCGGGCTTCCCTGATCGCCATGATCGGGCTCCTCTGGAGCGTGCCTTTTTATTTTTACGGGTGGCAGGTGGCCAAACGTCTCTTGTTCCCCTGCGCTTTTCTGATCTTCGCGGTGCCCCTGAACTTTCTCGACAACCTCACTTTCCCCTTGCGAATGGTGAATACGCGGGCGGCCGTGGTCACCCTGCAGGGCCTGGGCGTGGAAGTCCGCCAAGTCGGCACCGCGATTTTCGGCCCGCCCTTTGACGCCACCGCCGAACTGAAGCTCGATGTCGCCGACCCCTGTTCCGGCATCCGCTCTCTCACGGCCATGATGGCGCTCACCGCGATTTACGGCTACATGGTCATGAAATCCCCCTGGCGCAAATGGGTCCTTTTCCTTTGCGCCATTCCCCTGGCCATGGTCGGCAACATGTTCCGCATCACCGCCATCGGCATCATCGCCGAAGCCTTCGGCACCGATGTGGCCGCCGGCGTCATTCACGACTATTCCGGTTTTCTCGTCTTTGGCATGGCCATCGCCCTGATGGTCGGTCTCAGTTTCTTTCTCAACCTCGATTTCAAGGAGGCGATTTTCCGATGGAAAAAAAAGTTGGGCTCCGCCAGTATTTAAGTGTTTTTCTGCTCTTCGGGGTTTCCATGCTTTTCCTGGGATTCACCGTGGACGTCTCCATCACCGACGAAGCGGGTGTGCGCACCGAACTGCCCGACGCCCTCGGCGAGGCGTGGTCCGGTCACGAAATCCTGTTTTGCCACAATCAGCATTGCGGACGGGATTGGCTGGTGCGGGATTTGGAGCTTCATGTGAGCGGCGTTTATGTTTGCCCCGAAGACTATAGCGGCAACCCTTGCGGCGGCAAACTGCACACCATGGCCCTCGGCGAATACCACGCGTTGCCGCGGGATACGGTGCTGTTCAAAAAGCGCTACTTCCACAACGACGACCCCGACCAAACCGTATTCGCCTCCGTCGTGCTTTCCGGCAACGACCGTTCCTCCATTCACCGTCCCGAAGTTTGCATGACCGGCCAAGGACATCGCATCGAACGCACGGAAGTCATCGACGTGGAACTCCCCGGTCGCGAGCCCTTGCAGGTGATGGTCATGGATCTCTCCCGCACCTTGCCCAACCATCCCACCTTTTACACCTATTATGCTTACTGGTTCGTGGGCAAAGACATCGAAACCCCGCACCATCTGGAGCGCTTGATTTGGATGGGCTTTGACCGGGTTTTCCGCAACGTGGCCCACCGATGGGCCTACATCGCCGTCGCCGGCGCCCGGGAAATGGACGGCAACAGCCACCACGACCAAATTCGGGACGTGGTTTCCGAGCTGTACCCCGCCATTTCCCTGATCGGGCATCGGGACGAGGAATGACCCGGGCGGCCATCTTCCTCGACCGGGACGGTGTCATCAATATCCCCCCCCCTCCCGAAGAACGCTACATTACCCGGCCCGGGGATTTTCACCTCATGCCCGGCATCGCCGGGCTTATCCGCTTTTTCAATGAAACCGACCTGCCCGTCATCGTGGTCACCAACCAAAAATGCCTGGCCATCGGTCGCTTGACCTCCGAAGGGCTGGATGCGATTCACGCGCGCATGCACGCGCTGCTGTCTGCCGAGAATGCCCATGTGGAGGCCGTCTACCATTGTCCCCACGACGAAACCGCCCGATGTGACTGCCGCAAGCCCAAGCCCGGCATGATTTTACGCGCCGCCCGGGAGCACGATCTGGATCCGCAAATCTCCTGGCTGATCGGGGATCAGCCCCGCGACTGTGCCGCCGGGAAAGCCGCCGGCTGCCGGACGCTCCTTCTGGGCCGCCAATCCTGTCAGGAGGCCGACCTGCAAATGGACGACATTTTCGCAACAATGGCCTGGGCCCGCAAAAATTTTCAAAAAAAACAGGAAAGATGATTGCAATCCCCGTTCAGGTCATCTTAAAACCTTGTCATTCTCCATAACCCTGATAAAGTGTGAAATTATGACTGATACACCTTCAAACACAGCCCGCTTGCACGTTCGCTACACCGATCCCGATGGGAAACTCACCGAGATGGTGTTGGCCGATAAGCCCGTCACCATCGGACGCAGTCCCGATGCGGACATTATCACCTTGGATGAACGCGCCTCCCGCATGCACTGTGGCATCCGCATTTGGGATGGGGAATATTACATCAAGGATTTGAAATCCAAAAACGGGACCTATCTCAACAATCAACGGGTGGAGATGGCCAAAATCAAACCGGGAGACAAAATTCGCCTGGGCAATACCATTATCCACGTGGACGACAAAAAGTCCGCCGGCACCGACACCACCGTCAATTCCGTTCAGGACGAAATGAACGAAGGCAAAGGGTACAAAACCATTCTCCGGGAAATCGTGGAGAACACCGAAAAACCCGGACCCAAACCCGTGGCCAAGGCGGTCCAAAAACCTTCCGCCAAGCCCGCGTCCACTGCCGATGAATCCGACGGCGAGGCCACCAAATCCGAAGAGCCCCGGACCAAAACCGCGAAACTGGTCACTCCCCCGCCCGAAGAACTCAACAAGGAAGGCGGCAAGAGTTCGGATTCCAAATTGACGGACTCCAAACTGACGGACTCCAAAATCGTGCGCCGCAAGCCGACCGCCATCAAGATCAAGCGCAGTTGACCGCCGCCAAAATGGAAACCCCCGCCGAACCCGTCCCCGTCGAGCCGGATGTGCTCGAACACGGCCGCGCCCCGGACGGCTCCCCGCTGACATCCGACCGCCGTCTTTATATGCAACTGCTTTGTTTCAGCGGTTGCCGCGATCCGCAACCGTTCATCGAACAGATTCGCAAGACCGGGTGGGACGCCACCGTGTATCAGGATGCGGCGGACCCCTGGGGGCTCGGACTTTTGCTGATGCATACCGACCCCGAATTTTTCATTTCGACCTCCGCCCCCGTTCTCCGGGAGTCGATATGGTCCGACCTCACCCCGCGTCCGGAAATGACCCTCTTTGCCCGCGCCTATTCCATCGGTTACGAAGACGATCTGGAGCGTACCCTCGTCACGCGGCCCCGTGAACGGGCGCTCTCGCCGCAATCGCCCTGGGCCATATGGTATCCGCTGCGCCGCAGCGGCGCCTTTGCCAAGCTCCCCAAGCGCGAGAAAATGAAAATTCTCGGCGAACACGGCACCATCGGGCGCGCCTGGGGCGAAGCCGGTCATGCCCATGACATCCGGCTGGCCTGTTTCGGCATGGACAGGAATGACAACGATTTCGCCGTCGCGCTGGTCGGCGCGGAACTTCGGGCTTTGAGCAAAATCGTGGAAACCATGCGCGGTACCGTGCAAACCTCCACCTACATCGAGCACCTCGGTCCGTTTTTCGCGGGCAGGGCCATTTATCAATCCCCGCTCTGACCCCGCACCGTGCCCGCGATCACCACCCTTCTTTTTGATTACGGCAACACGCTGATCGCTTTTGGCCCCGACCAACAAGACGCCCAGCTCCGGGCCATGCGGGGCGTGCTGGATGACGCCGGGATTCGCTACGATTTGGAACGGCTGGACCAACTGCGCAAAGAACAAGTGCTGCGTCCCTACCAGCGCAATGGCGTCGAAAACGATTTTCGGGAAGCCTGCCGCGAAGTGGCGGCCCTGTTTGTCGAGCCGGCTCTGGCCGAGCAGCTTGCCGAACCCCTCATGGCCGCGCGGCGCAAGGCCTTTCTGGAATCCGTCTCCGTCGATCCCGCCGTGCTCCAATTGCTCGAACGACTGCGGGGACGCTATCGCCTCGGACTGCTCTCCAACTATCCCTGCGCACCCTCCATCATCGATTCCCTCAAACATCTCGGGCTCCACGCCTATTTTGACGCCGTCATCGTCTCCGCCGACGTGGGCTTTGCCAAACCGCACCCCCGCGCCTACGAAGCCCTCTTGCGGGCCATGCGGGCCGAACCCCGAAGTTGCCTCTATGTGGGTGACAACTGGCTCGCGGATGTACAAGGCGCCAAACGCCACGGCATGCGCGCCGCCTGGTTGCGCGAGCACGTCCCCTACGAAACCTTCGAACCCGCCGCGGGCGACCACCCCGCGGATTTGGAACTCACCCGCCTCCTCGACCTCGAGGCCGCGCTGGAGACGTGGATCCCCGTGTGAATTGAAGAAAATCCCGCGAATGGCCTTTACCGGGAGGGCGGCTGTGGTACTGGGGAGAAATGAATCAACCTTCCAACGATCCTCTTCACGGCATCACCCTGAAAATGATGCTTGAGCGTCTGGTGGCCCATTACGAATGGAGCGGACTGGGCGCACGGATTGACATCCGATGTTTTCAGAACGAGCCCTCCATCAACTCCAGCCTGAAATTCCTTCGCCGAACCCCCTGGGCCCGCGCCAAGGTGGAGGCGCTTTATCTCGACATGATCCGATCCCGTTCCTGATCCAGCAGTGCCGGACTTTGGGAACCACGGCTGCAAATCCGCCCGATTTGATACGACGCTTGCATTTGTCGCGACCTCGTGTATAGCGGTTCTCCAGTTCGGGGAGTGGCTCAGTCTGGTAGAGCGCCGGCTTTGGGAGCCGGATGTCGCAGGTTCGAATCCTGTCTCCCCGACCAT
>PXAS01000255.1 GCA_003565815.1 PVC group bacterium | reverse complement strand
GGGTCACTTGTGGGCAATGGCATTCTCCAGGGCGTGGGCAACGTGCTCGTCTTTTTGCCGCAAATCCTGATTCTGTTTTTCTTTCTCGCGCTTTTGGAAGACACCGGATACCTCTCCAGAGCCGCGTTTGTCATGGACCGCCTCATGAAACGCGTCGGCCTGCCGGGCACCGCCTTTGTTCCGCTTGTCTCTGGACACGCCTGCGCCATTCCCGCGATCATGTCCGCACGGGTCATCGGGAATCGACGCGACCGCCTGGCCACCATCCTCGTGCTGCCCTTCATGAGTTGTGCGGCCCGCATTCCCGTCTATGTCATCTTGATCCGCCTGCTTTTTCCCGGACGTCCTTTGTTGGCCGGTCTCACCTTCACCGGCGCCTATACGCTCGGCGCCCTGGCCGCCCTCGGCACCGCGTTTCTCTTGAAAAAGACCCTATTGCCGGGAGAAAGCAAACCCCTCCTCCTCGAATTGCCCCCCTACAAAACCCCCAACCTCCGCAATGCCTTCCTGCATGCCGTTCAAAAGGGCAGTGTCTTTCTCAAACAGGCGGGTGGCATCATTCTTTTGCTCTCCATCGGCATTTGGGCGCTCTCCACCTTTCCCGCCACCCCGCCGCCTGAAGCGGCGACCGCCCTGCGCACGGAAGCCGAAGGCGCGCCCCCGGAAAAAGCCGCAAACCTCTTGGAAACCGCCAACCGACTCGAAGCCCGGCACGCCATCGAGCACTCCTATGCGGGCCGCCTCGGACGCGGCATCGAACCCCTGGTCCGTCCCTTGGGATACGACTGGCGCATTGGCATCGGCATCCTCTCTTCCTTCGCGGCCCGCGAGGTCATCGTCTCCACCCTTTCCATCGTCTATGGACTCGGGGAGGACACGGACGAATCGGATCCACTGCTGGTCGAAACCCTCCGGGAAGTCCGCCATCCGGACGGAAGCCACGTATTCAACGCCCCCACCGCCTGGAGCCTCCTCGTCTTTTATGTCTTGGCCATGCAATGCCTCCCCACTCAAGCCGTCACCCGTTCGGAAACCGGATCCTGGAAATGGGCCGCCCTGCAATTGGGATACATGAGCTTCCTCGCCTATTTCTGCGCCTTTTTGACTTATCAGGGATTGCGTGCCTTTGGATAAAGCTGCGTGACCCCGAACGGAGGAGGGCTTGTCAAATCCCCGACATGCTGATATGTTGCCGACATGCATATTTTCGTTTCGATTTTGGCCGGTGGGCTGTTGCTGTTTGCCGGCGCCTGGGCGTGGTGGCAGTTGGTGGAACGCCGTTTCACCGTCCTGACCCCCGCCGAAGTCATGCGCGCCGGCGCCATGAACCCGGGAACCCTTCGCCGGACCGTTCGCGCCCACGGCATTCGGGCCGTGTTTGATCTTCGCCGCGAGAACGAAGGCGATGTGGCCGGGGAAAAAGCCACCTTGGAGGCCATCGGTTGCCGTCATATTCACCTGCCCTCCACCCAAGTGCCCGACGACGGGTTGCGCAACGAATTCCTGGAACTCATTGGGAATCCGGAAAATCGCCCCGCGCTCATCCACTGCACCCATGGCGAAGGACGCGCCGTCCTCTACGGTGCCCTCTGGCTCATCGAATACCAGAAAATGGCCCCGGAAACCGCCCGCAAAAAAACCCGGTGGCTCACCACCAAAGGCTCCACCTTTGATGTGAAACGGGAAAAAGGGAAATATTTACAGACATATCAAAAAGTCCGCTCATGAAATCCCCCGTCCTCCTCCTGCTGACCGTGCTCCTCTTTTCAACCGTCCGGGCTTCGGAGATGCGCACCTGGCGGGCACCGGGTTCGTTTACCGTCCGGGCCAAATTTGTCAGCTATGACGAAGGCACCGTCACCCTCCAACGCCACAACGGGGACACCATCGAAGTGCGCCTGGAGCAACTCACCCCCGCCGACAGAAGGGAAGTGACCCGACTGGCCGGGGACCACGCCCGCGGCAGCCTGCCCGCCGGTCAGATGGAAGCCCCCACCGGACGGCGCGAACTCACGTGGAAAAACCTGCACCTCGGCGACCATTGGCCCCGCGGCATGACGGACAAAGAAAAAGGAGCCCTGTTGGGCTTGAGCCGGAACTGGAGCCACGCCGAAAGCGAATACTTCATTCTGCATTACCAACAAATGGGCTATGCCCGTGTCGTGGCCCGGCAAGCCGATTTCTTTTACCAATATATCGCCGCCGACCTGCCCGGATTCCAGGACCGGGCCCGGGAAAAATCCAGCATCGTCGTCCTCCGCAACGCCCGGGAATGGGAACGATTCATCGAAGCCTCCGGCGTCGCACCGGAATGGTCCGCCGCCTATGTGCACGGCCATGTCATGTACCTGCAGGACACCGGGCGCAGCCGCGACAACGCCCATGTGCTCGCCCATGAAATGAGCCACTTGGTGCTCAACCGTTTCTTCGCCCGCCCCCCGCCCCTGTGGCTGAACGAAGGCCTGGCCGAATGGTATGGCAAAACCGGATGGAAAGCCTTCAACGGCCAACGGGTCAACCCCGCCCGGGAACTCGGACGTCTCAGGAATCCCATGCCCTTGGCGCAAATGTTTTCGTTGAGAGGATACCCGTCGGACCCCGCCGACATTTCCCGCTTCTACGCCACCAGCCATCATTTGGTCGGCTTTTTGATGCTGGAAAAAGACAACCGCGAATTCGTGCGCTTTCTGCAATTGATTACCGTGCGCGGACAAGATCCGATGCTGGCGCTCCGGGAAGTCTATGAGTTTGAATCCCTGCAGGCCCTGGAGTCCGCTTTTCACCGTTTTCTCCGATAGCGCTCCGCACCAAATGCAAAAAAAAACGCCTTTTTTTCTCATTCCGTGCTTGATCAATCCGATTCATTGGATAGCCTAATCCCTACTAAGTCGATAGACATTAAAAGAAACCCGTGTCTTTTATAACAGACGAAAGACGCACAACCTCAGGAGAAGTATCATGCCCGTATATGAAAACATTGTGGATACCGTCGGCAAAACCCCGCTGGTCAAATTGAACCGCGTGACCGAAGGATGCGTCGCGGACGTGTACATCAAGCTCGAATCCCGCAATCCGCTGTACAGCGTGAAAGACCGGATTGGCAAAGCCATGATCGAAGCCGCGGAAAAGGAAGGCCTCCTCAAACCCGGCGGCACCATCATCGAACCCACCTCCGGCAACACCGGCATTGCCCTCGCCTTCGTCGCGGCCGCCAAAGGATACCGTTGCGTGCTCTGCATGCCCGAAAGCATGAGCCTGGAGCGTCGCCACCTGCTGAAAATCCTCGGCGCGGAGCTGGTGCTCACCCCGGCGGAAAAAGGCATGCCCGGCGCCATCGCCAAAGCGGCGGAACTGCATGAGCAGACCGAAGGCGCCTTCATGCCCCAACAATTCAACAACGAAGCCAACCCCAACGTTCACTACACCACCACCGGTCCGGAAATTTGGGAAGACACCGATGGGAACGTCGACGCCCTCATCGCCGGCGTGGGCACCGGCGGCACAATCAGTGGCGCCGGAAAATTCCTCAAGGAAAAGAATCCCGCCTTCAAAGCCGTGGCCGTCGAACCCAAAGGCTCTCCGGTCTTGAGCGGCGGAAACCCCGGTCCGCACAAAATCCAAGGCATTGGCGCCGGTTTCATCCCCAAAAACTACTACGGCGACGTCGTGGATGAAGTCCTCCACATCAACGAAGAAGAAGCCGGTGAAATGGCCCGCCGCTGCGCCCGCGAAGAAGGCATCCTCATCGGCATCTCCGCCGGAGGCAACGTCCACGCCGCCGTGGAATACGCCAAACGACCCGAAAACGCCGGTAAAAAAATCGTCACCATCGGTTGCGACACCGGTGAACGCTATCTGTCCACCTGGCTGTTCCAACAGTACATCGGCTGAAGCGTCTTCAAGCAAAATCCAAAACGGGAGGGTCGCAAGATCCTCCCGTTTTTTATGCGCTCGCCAATATGGCGCTCCGTTCTTATCCCGTATCCCATATCCGCGGCGAAGCCGCCCTCCTCAGAGCAGTTCACGTTGCATGTTTGCAGGCGGCTTCACGCCAAAACGCTCATAGCACAACGGCGTGACCACCCGCCCCTGCGGCGTGCGCTTCATATACCCTTCCTGAATCAAATACGGCTCGTACACCTCCTCGATCGTGCCCGCCTCCTCGCCAACACTCACCGCAAGACTGCCCAACCCCACCGGACCGCCCGAAAACTTCAGCAAAATCGTTTCCAACAAGCGCTTGTCCATCTCATCCAACCCATATTGATCAATGTCCAGCATGGTCAACGCCCGGTCGGCAATCTCCTTGTTGATACGGTTGTCCGCCTTCACCTGCGCATAGTCTCGCACCCAACGCAACAAATTGTTCGCAATCCGCGGCGTGCCGCGACTGCGGGCCGCGATTTCCAACGCCCCCGGCTCATCCACATCCACATTCAGAATGCGCGCCGAGCGAGTGATGATCTTTTTCAAATCCTCGTGCGAATAATAATCCAAGCGATTGCTCATGCCGAAGCGCGACCGGAACGGCGCCGTCAACAACCCCATCCGCGTGGTGGCCCCCACCAGCGTAAAGCGCGGTAAATTCAAACGCACCGACCGCGCGTTGGGCCCTTGGTCGATGAGAATATCGATCACAAAATCTTCCATGGCCGAATACAGATACTCCTCCACCGCCCGCGGAATGCGGTGGATTTCATCGATGAAAAGAATGTCCCCCTTTTCCAGACCCGTCAACAGCCCCGCCAAATCGCCCGCCTTGTCGATCACCGGTCCTGAAGTGGTTTTCACATTCACCTCCATCTGTTCCCCCAGAATATGGGCAAGCGTGGTTTTCCCCAGTCCGGGCGGACCCGACAGCAACACGTGATCCAGCACATCCCCCCGCCCCTTAGCGGCGGCCACGAAAAGCTCCAGCCGCTCCCGCACCTTGTCCTGCCCCACATAATCGGCAAACCGGGTCGGTCGCAGGCTCAGTTCGAAATCCTGATCAACACGCACAAAATCATTTCGGGGAGATTCATCCATACAACGGTTCTACGATGTCCCCCCCGCTCCGGCAAACATTTTGTGCGGGGATTTGAAGTCTTTTAAAATACCTGTTGCTATATTGATTCGCGGCAGCTCCAGCCGCATCAACGGCTATGGGGGGGACGGTTCAAGGGGTGTTGCCATTGGCTTGTTATGAGTGTGATGCCGTTGGCATAAAGTCAGTATAACGGCTTCAAAACAATGACAGCTCAAAGCAATGGTCTATCAGC
>PXAS01000123.1 GCA_003565815.1 PVC group bacterium | reverse complement strand
TTCCCCTTGCGGGGCGCATTGCAAGAAGCCGGTCCCGCAAGGAATGGCGGCGGGTCGCGTTAGCTGTTCTTGCCGGCAACCCAGCGTTGCAAGGTGGCCGCATCCGCCAAATACTGCTCGGGATCGTCATTTTTCACGAACTCCATCAACGCCCATCTCGTCGTGTTGGTTTCGGCCAGAACTTCCAGATAGCGTTTCCATCGCTCCTCTCCCTCCTCAAGCGCAAACCGGTCTCCCCATCCGCGTCCCCAGTGGAACACATGCACATTGCTCACTCTCGGCAAGACCGTGCGCAAGCTATCCAGACAATGGTCGAGGGGCTGACCATTGGGGGGCTGCCAAAGCGTATCCAAATTTTCCAGGGGCAAGGCCTCAAGCAGGGCGCGGGCGGATTTCATGTCATCCGTCAAGGTGTTGCCATGATACTCATATGCAACGCGGATCCCATGATCCGCGGCCATGGCGCAAATGCGGCGGGTGTCGTCCTCGATCCGCTTCCGGTCGGACTCCGTCGCTTCCGCCGATCCTTTTTTCCCGGCCCAAACCCGGATGGTGGGGGCGCCCAAGGCTTGTGCGCTTTCCAAGACCGCCTCGAACTCGGGATTATCCGTTTTTTCGCCCACGCGATAATACGATCCGTAGGCCGCCACTTCCAAACCCGATTCCCGGGTCCAGCGCCCCACCTCCTCGGCCCGGGTCAAGTCCCCGTGGGGCACATGCACATCGCCCCCCCATTCCACGCCCCGTTGCCCCGCGCGGACCACCAAACCGATCAAATCCTCGGGCGGCAACTTGCGAAAGGTAATGGAAACCAAGCCGGTTTGAAATACACGCATGCGATCACTCTATTGTGCGATGTAGCCGCCGTCGACATTGAGCACATGCCCGGTGACAAAAGACGAGGCGTCGGAACACAGCCAAAGGGCCGCATTGGCCACTTCATCCGCCGTGGCCACGCGTCCCATGGGATGGCGCAGGCTGATTTTTTTGAAATTTTCCTGACTTTCGTGCACGGTCCGCCAAAGCATCCCCGTGTCCACCGCCCCCGGGGCCACCGCGTTCACCCGGATATTGTGGTGCGACTGCTCGAGCGCCGCCGTTTTCGTCAGCCCGATCACCGCGTGTTTCGCGGCCACAAACGGCGCCAGTTGGGTCATGCCCACCTGCCCCAGAACCGAGGCGGTGTTGACAATGGCGCCCCCCCCGGAGGCACGAATCGCGGGGATTTCATGCTTCATGGAAAGAAACGTCCCGGTTACATTCACCTCCATCACCCGCTGGAAATCCGCCAGCTTGGTCTCCACCATCCAATGCGGATCGGCTTCCAACCCCGCGTTATTCATGGCGAAATCCACCCGACCGTGCCGCTCCACGCATTGACCGACGAAGCGTTTCACATCTTCTTCGCGGGTGACATCGCCGGAAACGAATTCCACCCGCAACCCCTCTCCGCGCAAGGTTTTGGACTGCTCTTCGCCCAATTCAGTGCGCCGGCCCAGATAGCTCACCAAAGCGCCGGCGCGGGCAAACGCGGTCACCATCGCCTGGCCGATGCCCGAGGTGCCGCCAGTGATCAGCACCACTTTGCCGGTGAATAAATACGGATTCGTTCCTGGGGGATTCATGCAGTACTCCTTATGGGTTGATTGTGATGCACCCTAGCTGTGAAATATTTCACGACATTGCAAGAAATTCCGCCAATTCTCTTGCGTTTTTTACGGACAATTCGCCCCCGAAGGTCTATATAGAAGCCAAATGACCCGATTCCGACCCTGCATCGACCTCCATCAAGGCCGCGTCAAACAAATCGTGGGCGGCAGCCTTGGCGAAGAAGATGCCCCGCAAACCAATTTCATCAGCGATCAAACGCCCGCCTGGTTCGCCGAACGCTACCGCCGGGACGACCTGCGCGGCGGCCACGTGATCCAACTCGGCCCCGGAAACCGGGAGGCCGCCCGCGAGGCCCTCGCCGCCTGGCCGAAGGGGCTTCAACTCGGCGGTGGCGTCAATGATGCCAATGCCGACGAATGGCTGGAAGCGGGCGCCGAAAAGTTGATCGTCACGTCCTGGCTGTTCGATGAACACGCCCGCTTCCAATGGAAACGGCTGGAAACCCTCGCGACGCGCATCGGACCCGAAAAGCTCGTCATCGACCTCAGTTGCCGCGGCCGCCATCCCGAATGGCGGGTGGCCATGAACCGCTGGCAAACCCCCACGGACCTGAGCGTCACCCCCGAAACCCTCGCCCAACTCGCGGATTTTTGCGCCGAATTTCTCATTCACGCCGCCGATGTCGAGGGCCTGCGCTCGGGCATGGACGACGACCTCATCCGCATGCTGGGCGAGCACTGTCCCCTGCCCGTCACCTATGCGGGCGGCGCCGCCCGGTTCGAAGACCTCGCCCACACCGAATCCCTCGGCGGCGGACGCGTGGACCTCACCATCGGCTCCGCCCTCGACCTGTTTGGCGGTGACATTCCCTATGCGGATTGCGTCGCCTGGAACCGGAGAAAAACGCCATGAAAAGGGAGGAGGAGCTGGTTGACAGCGTACGAAGCCCCCAACCCCTAACCGCTGAAGATATTTCAGCGGTCGATCGATGTCCCGCCTCCTACGTCTCCACTCTCCGCGCCTCCAACACCACGGGACTGCCGAAAAAACGGGTCAGGGCGATGGGCCGTGCCAGGGCTTCCAAAAATTTACTGATCCCGGGCCGTTTCAACATGCGATGCAATACCATCGGCCAGAAAAATTGAGGATGGCGCCGAACGGCAAAGCCTTCCGCTTCGAAGGCTTCGCGCACTTCGCGGTGCGAAAAGAGGGTGAAAGTACGGGTGTTTTTCTCAAATCCCTTCTTGAGCCCGAACAGGGCGTCCGCCAAAAAATTCACGCTTTGCTTGGCGGGATAATCCACGATCACCCGCTGGTCCGCGACCCGGCACAATTCTTTGATCAGCACTTTCCACTGTTCGCAGTGCGGCAGGAGACGAAAGGAAATCACCACGTCCATGGAACGGTCCCCATGCGGCAGCTCCAAATGGTTGGCGATTTCGAAGGGAGTGTCCGCCGGCAACCGTGCGCGGCAGGATTCGGCGCTGCCGGTGACCCGCACCTCAAACCCGTGTTCCCGGAGCACCGATTCGGTCTGGCCGTGTCCGCCCCCCACGTCCAGTGCCTTTCCCGCGGACGGCAAACCCTCCAGGGCGGCACGGAGTTCACGGGACTGCACCTCCAGCAGCCATTGGCCGGCGGCGCCCGCGAAACGCTTCGCGTAATCGTCGTTGGCCGTCTCGATGTCAGCGGTTTCGGGAAAGTTCCCGGGTGCGGCGGTGGAAAGGGAATCGGGGGTTTCGGCGGCGTCCATGGGGGGTCCGTTCAGTTGGTGGGGGTCAGAGGGTCATACACGGCTTTGAGTTGCCGGGTATAGTGGCCGAAATTGTAGGTTTCGTCAATCAAATGCCGCCCTTTCGCGGCCAGGGAGGTCCGCCGTTCGGGGTTCAGGGCCAGTTGGGCGACGGCTTCGGCAAAGTCTTCGGGATTGGCGGCGGCGAACACGGCGGTTTCTTCGTTGAGGATGAGTCGATTGGCTTCGAGATCCGTGGCCACGATGGCGCTCCCCGCTTTGAGGTAGTCGAGCAGCTTCAGCGGGGTGTTGTTGCCGGATATACGGGGGGAAAGGAGGATGTCCGATGCGGCCAAATAATCGGGCAGCGCATCGGGATCGACCTTCCCGAGGAAACGCGCGCAATCGGCCACGCCCTCGCGCGCCAGAACCTCCCTGCGTTCGGCGATCTCGGCCTCGGACCCGCCGATAATGCAAAATCGCAACCGGGGGGCGGCCCGCACGGCTTGGGGGATGGCGGCGAACAACAAATCGATTCCCTGATAGGTTGCGAACGAGCCCACATAGGTGGCCAGCACCTCCGCCGGATCTTTCCGCAACTGCTCCCGCAGGTTCCGGGTGGACTCGGGATCGGCTTCCCGCAGCGACGAGGGAATGTCGCAAATATGGGCGCAGGGCGTCTCCGGGGAAATGCCCCGCACCTGCGCCTCCAGCCCGGCGCCGGTGGCAATCACCGCGTCGGCGCGGCGGATGGTGAAAATTTCCACTTTGGCGTACAGCCACATCACCACATTCACGAGCGCGTTTTTTCCTTTGTAGGAGCAGGGATCGGAGTGTTTTTCGTAAATCAGCTTCGCTTGGTGTTTGCGGGCCAAAAAGCTGCCGAAAAAGCCGGCGTCCTCCACCCCGTGTACCACCGCGTAGGTTTCGGATTTCATCAGCTTCCGGGCCAGCAGGAACAGTTTGAAATCAAACATCAGCTTCCAAAAGGACGGGCCGATGGACATGGCGTTCACTCCTTTGAAGCCGGAGACCCGGTGGATGTTCACCCCGGGGATTTCCACGTCCTCGCCAAAAGGAAAGGTCACCAAATCCACCTCGTATCCCAATTTCGACAAGGCCATGAGGTTGTATCGCACCCGAATGGGCGAACCCCGCCACTGGAAAAAAGGCTGGGGCGACAAAAACAAAATCCGTTTGCTCATTGCGATGCTTTTTGCTTGTGTTGGCGATGGGCGAACATGCGTCCGGCCATTTCCGTGACCGCGTTGCGCTTCCCAATGCGGGAAATCCTGGCTTGCGGGTCTTTCAGGGCTTTGCGGACCGAGGTCACGGGCGCCTCCCGGTCAAAATCCAGTTCCATGCGGATCCCATAAGCGCCGGCCTGTTTTTCCTCGCCGGGAACCGGGAGGGGATCCGATCCCGCGAGCACGGGAAAAGCGGAAGCGCCCATGGCCTTGGGTTCCGGCCATCCCCGGCAACGCAAGGCGGAATCGCCGATGTGCAAACATTCCCGGGCCGTACCCAACAAGCCCTCCACGACCTTGGCGCGCGAAAACATCCACTTGCCCGGCGCCCAAGCCAGGACCGGAATCGCCCCCCGCCCATCCACATCCGCCACCACATCGGCGGCGCGAAGTCCGTCGTCCGGAACCGTCGCCAGGGTCAGCGCCAGAATTTCCACCCGTTCCGCGGTCACGATCTGACGTCCGGCGAAGACATGAATTTCTCCCGAGTCCCAAGCGATGCGCACCGCCTCCTCTTCATCGCAAGGCGAAACCTTGAACGCCGCCGGCAGGCCGTGCGAACCGTCCCGCAGGCTTGCAAACCAGTTGAAATCATGCCCCTCGGTTAAAAAAATCGCGCAGGCCGCCTCCGGCGCCTTCGCGGTACGGCGCAAACGCTCCACCGTCCCGGTCAGCAGGGCCGCCGGATCG
>PXAS01000155.1 GCA_003565815.1 PVC group bacterium | reverse complement strand
GTGGAGCACGACGAGGATACCATCCGATCGGCGGACTACATCGTGGATCTGGGTCCCGGGGCCGGGAGAGCTGGGGGGGAGGGGGGGGTAGGGAGGCGTCGGATTGCGCTCGAATTCCCGTTGGCGCAACTCGGGGGCCAGGCGGGGCGGGGTGGGGGCGGGTGGCGTTTGCACGGGATCACGCGTCGACTCAACGCTTGCATTTCGAGGCTGCAAGCCTTGTTCCAGGGCGGCAAGGATGGTGTCGCGCACCAGTTGGGCGGGGCGAAAGCGCACTTCCCGTTTGGTGGGATGCACATTCACGTCCACCCAATCGGGTGGCATGTCGAGATGGAGGAAGACCACCGGATTTCGATCCCGGGGAAGGCTGTCGCGGTAGGCTTCGCGGATGGCATAACCCACGATGGGCGCGGAGGCGGGGCGGCGGTTGACAAGGACGACCTGGTCTTTGCGGTCACTGCGGTTCAAGGTCGGCCGTCCGGCATAGCCGTGTACGCGGAATTCCCCTTGGGTCAGGTCCACCGGGACCAATTGCTCCAGAAAGCCGTCCCCGTAGATTTCCGCGATGCGGTCGGCGAGACCGTTTTGACCCGTCCAATGTTCCAGTTCCTTCCCGTCCACGTTGAGGCGGAGATCCACGGCGGGATGGGCGAGGGCAAAAATGCGGAACAAGGTGCGGATGTTGGCCAGTTCCGTGGATTCGGTTCGCAAAAACTTGCGCCGGGCGGGGACGTTGAAAAAGAGGTTGCGCACTTCGAGGGTGGTGCCCGGGGGGCAGCCGATTTCCTGTACATCCCGGAGCGTGCCGCCTTCGACCTGCACTTCGGTGCCGGCGAGGTCCTCTTTGCGGCGGGTGCGGATCTGGAAGCGGGACACGGCCGCGATCGCGGCCAGGGCCTCGCCGCGGAACCCCATGGTGTGGATGTGCTCGATGTCGTCCACATCCCGGATCTTGCTGGTGGCATGGCGTTCGATGGACATGAGGGCGTTTTCGCGGCTCATGCCGTGTCCGTTGTCGGTCACGATCACCGCTTTCCGTCCCCCTTGGAGCACTTGCACTTCAATGATGTCCGCCCCGGCGTCGATGGCGTTTTCGACCAATTCCTTGAACACCGAGGCGGGGCGTTCGATCACTTCGCCGGCGGCGATTTTATTGCAGACGTGATCGCTGAGCAGTTGTACGCGCGGGTCGGACATGAGGGGATATTAGCGGGCGTATTCCACGGAGCGCGTTTCCCGGATGACGGTGACCTTGACCTGTCCGGGGAATTGGACTTCCTTTTCGAGGCGGGCGCTGATTTCCCGGGCCAGTTCCATGGCTTGGTCGTCGTTGATGACCTCCGGCTCGACAATCACCCGCAATTCCCGCCCGGCCTGAATGGCGTATGTGCGGGAAACGCCTTCGAATCCGTTGGCGATGGCCTCCAGATCGCCGAGGCGTTTGAGATATTGGTGGGTGTTTTCGTTGCGGGCGCCGGGACGCGCGGCGGTGATGGCATCGGCGGCGGTGGCCAGATGGGCGTAAACGCTTTCGGGTTCGACCTCCTTGTGGTGGGCGGCCACCGCATTGACCACGATGGGCGATTCCCCGTGCTTTTCAATCAGTTCGGCGCCGATGAGGGCGTGGGAACCCTCGACCTCGTGGGTCAGGGCCTTGCCGATGTCATGGAGCAGGCCGATGCGTTTGGCGATTTCCAGGTTTAGGCCGAGTTCCGCGGCCATGCCCGCCATCAGATGGGCCATTTCAATGCTGTGGTTGAGCACGTTCTGGGAATAACTTTGGCGGAATTTCAATCGGCCCAGCGTGTGTACCACTTCCGGGTGCATGGCTTTGAGCCCCAGTTCGTAAATGGCGTCCTCCCCGGCCTTGCGTACGGTTTCATCGACTTCCTGCCGCACTTTGGCCACGGTTTCTTCAATGCTGGCCGGATGAATGCGCCCGTCCTGGATGAGGCGGCTCAGGGAAATGCGGGCGATTTCGCGGCGCATGGGGTCATACCCGGAAAGCACCACCACCTGGGGGGTGTCATCGATCATGACATTCACGCCGGTTTCCGATTCAATGGAGCGGATGTTGCGGCCTTCTTTGCCGATGATGCGTCCCTTCATCTCCTCGCTGGGCAGTTGTACCGTGCAGGTGGTCACCTCCTGAACCGTCTCGGCGGCGTAGCGTTCGATGGCGTAGGTGATGATTTTCTGGGCTTCCTGTTTGGCGCGGCTCCGGGCTTCCTGTTGCAAATGCCGGAAGAGGGTGGCGGATTCGGCCCGCACCTCGTCCTCAATGTTGCGCAACATTTGCTTGCGGGCCTCTTCCGAGGTCATGCCCGAGATTTCCTCCAGCCGTTGCGCCTGTTCCCGCATGAGTTCATCGAACTCCAAGTTGCGGGACAGCAGATTTTCGGTTTCGCTTTTCAGTTCCCGTTGACGTGACAACAGGCGTTCCTCCTTGTCATCCAGCACTTGGGCCTTCTGTTCAAGACGAACGATTCTCTCGTGATATTGATCTTCAAGCGTGTCCAGACGCGCTCGACGCTCGCGGCACTCGCCGTCAAAAGTCTGACGGGATTCATGCAAAATTTCACGGGCTTTGGATTCGGCTTCACGCCGAATCACGTCCGCTTCATGCCGCGCACTTTCGAGAAGATCCTCGATGCGTTGCGCGCCGTGTTTGCGGGCGTGGTTTTCAACGTGCCAGTGCCAAAACCAGCCCAGCGCCGCGGCGGCAAGCGTGGTGAACCAAGCTAACCACCATTCTACCATGGGATACCTCCAGTCCCGGATGGCGGTAGATCCATCCGAGTGTTGTCGTTAAGTTGTATTGAAGCCTTAACTTTACTACGAAATGGAGAATTTGAAAAGCCGCGAATCGTTTTTCGTGAAAATATGTGGTGCGGTAGTCCCTTGCCGATTACGGTCGTTTGGGGAATTTGGAGAAATCGGGCGGGCGTTTCTCGACAAAGGCGTTGCGGCCCTCCTGGCCTTCCTCGCTCATGTAAAAGAGCATGGTGGCATTTCCGGCGAGTTCCTGGAGCCCGGCCTGTCCGTCGCAGTCGGCGTTGAGGGCGGCTTTGAGGCAGCGGATGGCAATGGGGCTGTTGGCGAGCATTTCCCGGCACCACTGCACGGTTTCGGCTTCGAGATTGGCCAAGGGCACAACGGTGTTCACCAAGCCCATGTCCAGTGCCTGCCGGGCATCGTACTGGCGGCACAAAAACCAAATTTCACGGGCTTTTTTCTGGCCGACGATGCGGGCCATGTAGCTGGCCCCCCAGCCGCCGTCGAAGGAGCCGACCTTGGGGCCGGTCTGGCCGAAGCGGGCGTTGTCGGCGGCAATGGTCAGGTCGCACATCATGTGCAGGACGTGTCCGCCGCCGATGGCGTAGCCCGCGACCATGGCCACGACGGGTTTGGGGCAGGTGCGGATCTCCCGCTGAAAATCCAATACGTTGAGGCGGTGGACTCCTTGGGCGTCTTTGTAGCCGCTGTCGCCCCTGATTTTTTGATCGCCGCCGGAACAGAAGGCCAGATCCCCGGCGCCGGTGAGAATGATGACGCCAATTTTCAGGTCGTCCCGGGCGTCATTGAGCGCGATGCGCATTTCGCTGACGGTTTGGGGCCGGAAAGCGTTGCGGACCTGCGGGCGGTTGATGGTGATTTTGGCAATGCCTTCGGCTTTGTGATAGAGAATGTCTTCGTAGCTGCCGGCTTCTTGCCAGGCGGGAAGGGAAGCGGGAGAGGGGGACATGGTTTATTGTTCCTGTTGTTCGGTGTGACGTTGTTTCAAAAATTGTTGCACGGCGCCTTGCCAGCGCTCGGGCGCTTCCGCGTGAATGTTGTGTCCGCACCCGGGGACAAGGCGAACCCGGGCGGCGCCGACGTGTCGGGCCACCCAACGGGCCTCCTCTACATACCGTGTATCCCGTTCGCCCGCAAGCCAGAGAATGCGCGAAGTACAGCGCATCAGCCAAGGCCGCAAATCAGGTTGCTGACCGGTGGAAAACGTCTCCAAGGCTCCGGCCAAATGCGCGGCATTGCCATGGCGGAGGGGAGGGGCGGGCAGGGTCCGCCACATGGGTTGGGCGTACCACCACTTGCAAAAAGCCTCCACCCCCTCGTTTCGCAGTCGCTCCGCCCGTTGGGCGTCCATCCGCCTGCGCTCGGCCCGTTCAGCTTCGGACGCATACCCGGGGGAAGCCGATTCAAGAATCAGATGGCGAAACGCGTGGGGATGGCGGGAAGCGGCCATCATCAAAAGTCGTCCGCCCATGGAATACCCCGCCGCGAAATCACGGCCCTCCGCAAGTTCGGCGATGCCGGCGAGGGTTTCGGAAAGTGGCATGGGGTCCGTTTTCCCATGACCGGGCAGGTCCGGGCACACGATCTCGTACTCGTCCAGCAAAGGGCCAAGGAATGATTCCCCTTCCGCCCCGTCCCCCAGAAACCCATGCAACCAAAGCCCGCGGGGTTTTTCGGATAATGAAAAAGGGGGCGGGCCTTGCAATTTCGCGCTTTTGTCCTGTTCGGGGGATGGATTGGAAAAAGCGCGAAATTCAAGGCCTGACCCCTTTTTTGACCCCTTGATTGCGGAGGTGCCAAACTGATGAAGATAAAAAGAAGCCGTGGAATCGCTCACGGCATGATGATACGCATGTCGGTGGTGGGTACAACCTGAAAATGAAAAAGAAAATGGGAATTCAGTGAAACCTGAATCCGTGTGATTTTCGCATTGAATTCACAAAATATTGCGCGAAAAGACGGAATGAACCGAATTTTGTATGAACCGGGCGAGTGTGTGAAAGGTGTGGTGATTTTCCGCAAGGAAAAGGCCCGGCATATCCGGCAAGTGTTGCGGGCCGGGGCAGGGGACTACCTGAAAGTCGGTGAAATCGACGGTCCCATGGGGACGGGGCGGATTTTGAATGTCTCGTCCAATGAGGTGTGCGTGGCGGTGGAAACGGAAGCGCTTCCCCGGAAACCTCCGGTGGATTTGTTGCTTGCCCTGCCGCGTCCAAAGGTTTTGAAACGACTGATTCCTCAAATAGCGGCCTTGGGAGTGGGGCAATTGTTTCTCACCAATGCCTCCCGGGTAGAACGTCCGTATTTCGACACCCATGTGCTGGAACCGGAGACGATGCGGGCGCTTCTGTTGGAGGGGCTGACACAAGCGGGGGACACGTTGCTGCCGAAGGTGCGCGTGGTGCGTCGGCTGAAGGTGTTTTTGGAAGATGAATTGCATGCCCGCGTGGATGCGGAAGAACGCTTGCTTTTGCATCCGCATGGCGGGGAACCGCTTTTTCACGCTTTGCACGCGGGTCAGGCACGGTCTTCGCGAGTCTTGCTGGCCGTGGGGCCTGAAGGCGGCTGGGTGCCTTTTGAGTTGGAACTGTTCGAAAAAGCCGGTTTCCGTCGGGTGGGAATGACACATCGCGTGCTGCGCTCCGACACGGCCTGCGTGGCGGCGTTGGCGGCAGTGGCGATGCGGGGGGATTCCAGGCCCGGGCGCCGGCCCGGAGAACCGGCGGGCAACTTTAGGCTTTTCGGTCCTCTTTGAGGCGCACCCAGCCGGTGCCGCCGACTTTGAGCCCGTGTAATTCGGCGTTGTGGATGATCCAGGATTCCTCGGGATCGACTTCCTGGGGCGAAACCAGAATTTCGCGGTGCCGTCCGGCGTCACGTATTTCCCGCACCACCACGGGATGCGTTTCCGGAGCGTAGGCGGGCAGCAGTTCCATCTGCTCGGGTCGAATCCATTGGTTGCCCAACAGATTGGCGGGACCGAAGAGCCGGGCGCAATACCCGTTCACCGGATTGCGGTACACTTCGGTGGAGGTGCCGATTTGTTCGATGTGGCCGTCTTTGAACACGGCCACCCGGTCGCCGACCGTGAGGGCGTCGTCGGTGTCGTGGGTGACCATGATGGCGGTGGTGTTGAGTTCTTTGATGATCCGGTGGATGTCCCCGCGGAGGTTTCGGCGCAGGGCGGGATCGAGGTTGCTGAAGGGTTCGTCCAGCAGCACGACTTTGGGTTCGGGGGCAAGGGCGCGAATGACCGCGAGGCGCTGTCGTTCCCCGCCGGAAAGTTCGTGCGGATAGCGCTTTTGAAAGCCGTCCAGACCCACCAAACAGAGCAGGGAATCGATTTTCCCGGCACATGCGGCTTTGCTGAGATGGCGAAGACCGTACCGGATGTTCTTTTCCACGGTCAGATGCGGAAACAAGGCCCCGTCCTGAAACACCATGCCGATGTTGCGCTTTTCCGGGGGAACCCAGGTTTCGGCGCCCGCGACGGGTTCGTCACCGACCCGAATTTCTCCCGCGTCGGGGCGCTCAAGCCCGGAAACCAAGCGCAAAAGCGTGGTTTTGCCACTGCCGCTCTGTCCCACCAAGGCCAGCAGTTCGCCCGCTTCCACGCGGAGACTGACGCGGTCGACGGCGGGGTTGGCGTGAGGCGTGTAGCGTTTGAGGACGGAGACGAGTTCGAGGGAGGTGCTCATGTGATTGCGTTTCGGATCAAACGGTTTAACGCCACCAAACCCAGGGCGGCAAGCAGAATAATCACCAGGGAAGGAACGGCGCATTCGTGAATGCGGCCTTCTTTGGCGAGTCCGAAGGAAAGGGTGGCCAGGGTTTCGAAATTGACGGGGCGGAGAATCATGGTGAGGGGCAGTTCCTTGAGGATGTCCACGAACACCAGGAGGGTCGCGGAAATCAAGGTGCCTTTGATGAGGGGCAGGTTGATGCGGAAGAGGGTGGGGGCGGGGGAGTGGCCCAACAGCCGCGAGGCCTCGTCCAAACTGCCGCATACCCGGGTCATGGCGGCTTTGATGGGTTGGGTGGGGACCGCGAAAAAACGAACCAGGTAGGCAAAGCCGATGGCAAAGAGGGTGCCACTCAAATATATCGGCAATTGCAGGTGTGCAAAGCGCGTGTCCAGATACCCGAAGGTGACCATGACCCCGACGGCAACCACCGCTCCGGGGGCGGCATACCCGAGCATGGCCAAGCGGCCCAGGGTTTCCAGACGGCGCGAGGCGTGCAGACGGAGGGCGTAAACCACGAGCACCGCCAACAGCGTGAGGACGACGGCGGTGCCCATGGAGAGCATGAGGCTGTGCCCCATGCGTTGCCACATGACGGAATCCGCGAAGGTTTCCCGGCTCATCCACGCCCAGCGGAGGAGAAGTTGCACCGGGTACAGAAATCCGAGAAAAAAAGGAGTCAGACAAGTCACGATGGCGCCGGTGGCGGCCAGTGGACGGAGCCGGCGGTGGGCGAGGGGCGTCGTGTCGGTCGCGTGTTCGGAAAAGCGGGCCCGCCCGCGCTGGGCTTTCTCGAGTAGAAGCAGAATGAAAACCACCAACATCATGATGCCGGCCAGGCGCATGGCCGAGGCCGTGTCCTGCAAGCCGAACCAGGTGCGGAAAATGCCTTCGGTCAAGGTGGGCACGCCGAAATAGTTGACCGCGCCATAGTCATTGATCAGCTCCATGATGATGAGACTGAGCCCGGCGATGATGGCCGGACGGGCGAGGGGGAGGGCCACGGTGAAAAACACGGATGCGGGGCCCCGACCCAGCAACTGGGCGGCTTCAATGACCCCGCGGCGTTGCACCAAAAACGAGGCCCGGACGCTGAGATACAAATAGGGATACAAAACGCTGGCCATGAGCAGGGAGAGCAATCCATGGCGCAGAAGCGTTTCGGAAAACAAAAAGGCGTCTAAGCCCCAATGGGTGTGAATCCACATTTGCATGGGCTCCGCCGATTCCTTGACCCCGTGCATGTAGACAAAGGCATTGACGTAAGTGGGGATGGCCAAGGGCAGGACCATGGCCCATTCCAGCCATCGCCGGCCGGGAAACTCAAATGCGCTGAGCAGCCAGGCGGCGGGAACCGCCATGAACACACACAGCACACTTACCGTTACCACCAGCAGCAAGGTGTTGCCGACATAGGACCGGAGGACGGTTCCGGCAATGTGCGACCATTCGGGTCCGGCCCGCATCAGTCCGGCCAACACCACCACCAGCGGCGTGAGGATCAGCAGGGCCAGCAATACGGTGGAAACCGACCAGAGGTCCGCATGCCGTGGCGTGTATTTTCCCTTCGCGAAAAGCAACGCTTATTCCCACCCGGACAAATTGAAAAGGCGAACGGCGGTCACATTGAGTTCGCCCAACTTGCCAAGGTTTAGGGTGTCCGCTTTGAAATCCCCCCAACTTTTTTGCAAATCGGACAATTCGACTCCCGCCAGCACGGGAAATTCGCTGGTGGTTTGTGGAAAGGTTTTTTGGGCTTCCTCGGAAACGAGGAATTCCAGGAATTTTTGCGCCTGTTCGGGATGCCGGGACGCTTTCACCACGCCACCGCCGCTGATGTTCACGTGAATGCCCCGACCGTCCTGATTGGGGTAAAACACGGCAAGCCTTCCCGCCAATTCACGGTCCTGCGGGTCGGGAGAATTGTGCATGAGTCCCAAATAGTAAGTGTTGACGATGGCGACATCGGCGAGCCCTCTGGCCACGGACCGCATTTGGTCGCGGTCATTTCCCTGGGGGGCGCGGATCAGGTTTCTTCGCACCGCACGGGCCCAATTCAGGGCTTCGGCTTCCCCGTGGGCGGCAATCAAGGATGCGAGCAGGGACTGATTGTAAATATGGGAAGAGGAGCGGGCCAAAAGACGACCGCGCCATTTCCGGTCGGCCAAATCCTCATAGGTGGAAAGTTCATTCGGATTCACCCGGTCCTTTGCGTAAATGATCACCCGGGCCCGCAAAGTGAACCCGAACCAAGTGTTGTCCGGGTCGCGATACGCTTCGGGAATCCGTTCGGTCAACGTTTCGGATTCCAAGGGCAGAAGCAAATCGGCTGACTTTGCGATATGCAAACGCCCGGCGTCGGCGGTGAGAAGCACGTCCGCGCGAGTGTTATCGCCTTCGGCGCGCAAACGCTCGATCAACTCGTCGGCGCCCGCTTTCACCACGCGCACGCGGATACCGCTTTGTTCGGTGAATTTCGCAAACAACACATCGTCCGAAGGATAATGGCGATGGCTGTAAACGGTGATCTCATCCGCCTGGGAAGGGAAGGACGAAAGAAAGCCCGCGAGCAGGAAAAGAAGAAGAAAAAATGGCTGTTTCATATTGGGTCCAGTTCAAGCATATGGTTGATATGTCAAGCACATGCTTTATTCACATCATTACGGCAAACTTCAAGTTAAAATCCCGCCTTTTTCCAACGAATGCCCCGCGAACGTTGGACGGACGGCGATCAGGATGACGGATAATATCCAATATCCAACAAGGAATATCCAAATTTCAAGGCAAGAACCGCTGACATCAAGGCAAGCGGACTTTCCGAGCATCGGAAGTTTTTCCAGAGAGGCTTCCGACGCTCGGAACATTCTGCAACCCACTGAGATTCCGGCTGATTTTTTGAGAAGATGGCAATCGGAGTTGTAAACCCGCTGATTCCTGCGGGGGGGCCGCGAATGTGGAGAAAGATGCGAAGATTTTTTACCCTGCGGATGCTTCGCCGTCCTGCGGATTTTTTTGGGGGAAGGGAATTCTGCGAATGGCGATGTCGTCCCGCGAATCATTTGTCGTTTCCAGTGGAATTCCGACGATGATCCGCAGTCCGGCGAAGCATCCGCAGGATCAACTCCAAAATTCAGCCGTATGAGATTCGCCCCGGCGGAACCCTCCATATTCAACGTCGCATAATATATATTATGTATAATACAGTAATCTGTAATCTATTGCAATGCAATGGTTTAAGTAATGTGTTGATATCTTTTGTTGATAACGGAAGCTGAGTGGCGGATTGACGGATGCACGGCGGATTGCCGCCACCCGTGTCGATGCCGTGGAGACATGGCACTTCCGCTTGCGCAACTTAGGGCTCGTCCAGAACGGAGCCCGTTCTCTAAACGGACAAGCTTTGATACAGTTTGAGATATTCTTCGGCGGTTTTGGACCAACTGACGTCCTGCTTCATGCCGTGCAGGCGGTATTTGCGGAGGCTTTTTTTGTCATGGAACAGGCTGATGGCTTCACGGATGCATTCCAACAGCGCCTCGGGACTGTACGAGCCCATGTGGAAGCCGTTGCCGTGTCCGGGGTCTTTGCGGAGATCGGTGACCGTGTCGACGAGTCCGCCGGTGCGATTGACGATGGGAATGGTGCCGTAACGGAGGCTGTAGAGCTGGTTGAGTCCGCAGGGTTCGAAGGCACTGGGCATGAGGAAAAAATCGGCGCCCGCCTCCATGCGATGGCTCAAATCCACGTTGTATCCGATTTTTCCCCGGAAGCGTTCGGGCCAGCGTTGGTTCCAGTCGTTCACCAAATGATGGTAGACCTCCTGGCCGGAACCGAGCAGCAAAAATTGCAGCGGAAAATTCATCATGCGTTCCATGGCATTGGCAAGCACGTCCAAGCCTTTTTGCTCGACCAGTCGCCCCACCAGCACAAAGAGCGGCACGTCCCGTTCGTATTTCAAGCCGAATTCTCCGATCAAAGCGCGTTTGCAGGTTTCTTTGCCTTTCAGAGACGCGACCGAGTAATTCGCGGGCAAAGCGGGATCGGTCCCGGGGTTCCATCCCTCCGTATCCACGCCATTGACCACGCCCACGACGGGAACCGGCAGCGAGCGCATCACGCCGTCCAATCCATGGCCGAAAGCCGGGGTTTCGATTTCGCGGGCATAGGTGGGGCTGACGGTGTTGACCCTGTCGGACTTGAGGAGTCCGGCCTTCATGAGGTTGATTTTGCCATAAAACTCAAGCTCGGGATAGTTCTGAAGTTGATTGCCCGGCAGATTCGTTTCGTACAGATGCGTGGCCGGATAGAGCCCTTGGTACGCGAGGTTGTGAATGGTGAAGAGGATTTTTTCCCGGCGTTGGCGCCCGGTGCCATTGATGCCCTTTTCCAGGAACAGCGGAATGAGTCCCGTTTGCCAGTCGTTGAGGTGAATGACATCGTACGGGCGGTCCAAGCCGTCGATCAGGGCGACGACCGCTTTTTGGAAAAACAGAAAACGTTTGAAATTATCTCTGTACTCTCTGTGCGGAAGCGCGTATAGTTCGGTTCGATCGAAGAATTCTTCACATCCCACGAAGTACGTCAGGGTTCCGCGGTGTTTGCATTGATGAATATCCGCATCAATCACCTCATGCCCCATGGGAATTTTCAGGGTGTGAAGGGTTCGCTCAAGCCGGTATCCTCCGGTCCCCTGCCCTTCAACCACACTCCGGTACAACGGCATCACGCGTTCCATGCGCACGCCTCGACGATTCAATTCGTTGGGGAGCGCCTCGGCAACGTCGGCGAGTCCGCCCGTGCTGGCAAAGGGCCTGGATTCACTGCTGACGAACAAAACGCATGGCCTGGGATCCTCGATCATTGTTTTTACCTTTCTTTTTCCATTCACATATCGGAGAATCATCTATTTCATGAAACCTGAACAACTGCAACGACAAATCGAAGCCTTCTTGGCAAAACCTGAATACCGTCCCATGAAAATGCATGCCATTCTGGGGCATTTGGGTCTGGACAACAGCCAACGAAAACTGATGCGCAAGATCCTGCGCCAGATGGAAAGCGACGGACTGGTGGAAAAACTGGGCAGCAATCGCATCGCCTGGACCCAAAAATCGAAAAGCGCCGAGAAAAACAGTCCCCAGCGCAAAAGTGGCAAGGGGGAAGCGTTTTCGGAACGGGAGGTCACGGGGATTTTGTCTCTGCATCCGCATGGTTTCGGCTTTTTGGCCGTGGAACCGGAGGAAACGGATGTGACCACGGAAGCGCCTCCGTTGGAGGAGGTGTTCATCCCGCCCCATGCCACCGGGCTGGCCCGCCAGGGGGACCGGGTTCGGGCCAAGGTCGTGCCGTCACGAAAAAAAGGAGCCGCGGATGGTGATTTGTTCGAGGGGGCGATTCTCGAAATTTTGGAGCGGGGAACCCTCACCTGCGTGGGCACTCTGCGGAAAAGCGGGGGCAATTGGTCGCTCCTGCCGGATGACAGCCGTTTCAAGGATACGGTGCGGGTCCGGGATTTCGAGGGGGTGTCCCCCAAATCGGGCCACAAAGTGGTGGTGCGGTTGGATGATCGCGCCTCTGCGAGCGAACGTGAATCCGGAGTGCTCATCGAGGATTTGGGGCACATGGATGATGTCGGGGTGGATATTCTCGCCATCATGCGCACACACAATTTGACCTCGGATTTTTCCGATGAGGTCATGAAGGAAGCCCTGGCCTACAAGGTGGCGGTCACGGACGAGGATGTAAAGGTCCGCCGGGATTTGCGGGACAAACTGATTTTCACCATCGATCCGGAGGATGCCCGGGATTTTGACGATGCGTTGAACATTGATTCCCTGGAAAACGGTGCCTTTCGGGTGGGGATTCACATTGCCGACGTGGCCCATTTCGTGACCCCCGACGGTCCCCTGGACATGGAAGCGCGCGAGCGCGGCACCAGCGCGTATTTGGTGGATCGGGTCGTGCCCATGTTGCCGGAACATTTGACCAACGACCTTTGCAGTCTGGTGCCCAACCAAGACCGTCTGGCCCATTCCGTGTTTTTGGACATCAATCCCCATGGCAAGGTGGTCTCCGTGGATACCTGCCGTTCCGTGATTCACAGCAAGGCGCGTTTGACCTATGAGGACGCCCAGACCCTTCTGGATGGCGGCATGGTGAAAGGCCTGTCCGACGAAGTGCGCGACGCGGTGTTGTCCATCGGACGGCTGACCCGCAAACTGCGGAAAAAGCGGATGCGGGAATACGCCCTCAATTTTGAAATGCCGGAAACCCGGTGCGTTTTGGATAAGCAGGGGCAGGTGATCGGTTTCACGCGAAAAATCTCGATCGAGGCCAATCATCTGGTGGAAGAATGCATGTTGATGGCCAACCGCGAAGTGGGCGCCCTCTTGGCGGGTCGTTTTGGCATTGCCATTTACCGGATCCACGATGAACCCAGCGAAGAGGATTTCAAACAGATGGCCGAGGAACTCCGGCAAATGGGCATCGACGGCGTGCCGGTCAGCCGGGAAACCCTCAACGAGATCATCGGACGGGAAATGGCCGACCCCATGCGGCAGGCCGTGACCATCACTTTGCTCAAGAACATGAACCGCGCCGTGTACAGCGAAGAGCTGGGCG
The DNA here is from genome assembly GCA_003565815.1 of PVC group bacterium. Lineage (GTDB taxonomy): Bacteria > Verrucomicrobiota > Kiritimatiellia > SS1-B-03-39 > UBA6053 > PXAS01. The sequence goes on along the minus strand of PXAS01000155.1, from coordinate 7,844 downwards.
AGCATTTTGGACTGGCCTTCGACACCTATACCCATTTCACCTCGCCGATCCGGCGGTATCCCGATTTGATTGCCCACCGGTTGCTGGTGGCCCTGGAGCAGAATCTGCCCAATCCCTACACCGACGCGGATTTGCGGAAAATTTGCATTCACAGCAGTGAACGCGAACGGGCGGCGGCGGCGGCGGAACAGGAAACCATCGAAACCAAACGCCTGCATTTCTATTTGGATCAACTCAACCAAGGTCATAACGGCCCCTACCCCGCCAAAGTCAGCAACGTCATTCCCCGCGGCGTTTTGGTGGAACTCACCGAAAGCGGTCAGCGGGGGTTGATTCCCTTTCCCAAGCTTGACGGGGATTATTACGAGGTGAATTCCACCGGCACCCGGGCCACGGGACGCAAGACCGGACGCGTCATTCAGTTGGGAGACGATGTGGAGGTTCGGATCGACCGCGTGGATCTCGAATCCCGTCAGGTGGACTTTTTGCCCGAGCGTATGTAAATCCATCATAGCAAGGGTTCGATCCCCCTTTCCTTGAAATATTCCTTTTTTTGTGACTACTTTATATAGTCATGAAAACGATCTCCGTGTCTGAATTTAAAAAGACCTGCACCCGGGTTCTGCGTGAGCGACCCCTGAATGGGGAGCCCATCCTGATCACCAGTCGCAGGAAAGTCGTCGCGAAAATCGTGCCGACCATGCAGAAGGGCAAGCAAGAACTCCCACGGATCGCCTTGCCGGAGCACGGATGGAAGAATACTATACGGTCCTATACTTCATGGTGAAGTCACCTTGACGACGGGAGGTTCCTCAAGCTCGATGCCCGCGAAATGGGCATTGATGCGCTGGTCGCGGGTCTCAATCCAGCGCCGTTCCGCGCGTTGGAGGTCGTCCAAGCGCAGGGCGCCCTGACACACGAAGGCCATGCCGACGGACAGGAGGCCGAGAATGGCGATGCACACGAGGATTTCCACCAGCGTGAACCCTCTTCGCTTGACCTCTTTTCCGGAATTCATCACAGATCGGCGGAACTGATTTCCGCGTTGATGCCGGTGCCGCCCTGCACGCCGTCGGCTCCGTAGCTGATGATTTCGTAGGCCTCCCCTCCCCGTCCGGGAATCAGATAGACAAAAGGACGATCCCAGGCATCCAGAGGCAGATTCCGGCTGTCGAGATATCCGCCTTCCTGATACCGGGGCGGCAATGGTGGACGCGTCGGCTCCCGCACCAAGGCTTCGAGGCCCTGTTCCTGGGTGGGAAACATCCCGTTTTGCGATTGGTATAACCGCAAGGCATTGGACAGGGTGCGAATGTTGCTTTGCGTGGTGACCACCCGGGCTTCGTCGGTCGCACCGCCCAAGCTCAAGGCCACCATCGTGCCCATGATGGCGACAATCACCAAGGCGATCAGCACTTCAATCAAAGAAAATCCATGTTTTTTCATCTTTATCGGCCTCCTAAATCCACGATGGCGCGTGGAAAAGCGGTTAACCAAAATTGGACCCAGACGCGGTACTCATCCTCTCCATCGGCACCATTGTCATTGCGGTCTCCGGCAATCCATCTTACACCCAAACCATAGCCAACGCAATCGGTTTCATAGCGCAAAAGGAGGGACTGGTCTTCCAGGCCTTCCTCCTCCAATTCAAAACGGGAATAGCCCTCCAGCCCGATTCGCCCCCGGGGGTTGAGGTCGTAGGACAGTTGCACGGTATGATTGCTGTCGGTCCGATACCGTTGGTTGAGGGCCAGGGAACTCTTGTTCTCCGGGTGCTCGACGCGCAATTCGGTGTTGAACGTTTCAATCTCGGATTCGTCGGGGTTGTATTGGGTATCGAAACGCACGCGCATCCAGTCGACCAGCCGCAATTCCGTGTCCAGCAGAATGTTGCCAAGGTTTCGGTCCACGTCATCGCGCAAATCATACACGGTACTGACGGAAATGTTGGCCAGATCATGGATCCGGTGGCGTCCGCCGGGCAACATGCGTTTGGTTTGGAATTTGTTGCGAATGCCGAAGCGCACGTTGTGTTGTTCGCCCTGGCGGTCGATGGAATCGAATTGCAGGGTGCGGTCGGGGGTGAGGTCGGATTCGGGCACAATGGTGTAGTTGGCAAAGGGTTCGGCCACGTGCCGAAGTCCCCTGCCCATGCGCGTGGGCTCATTGTGCCAGATGCTGAAGGCCTTGAATGAAGTTTCCAAGCCGACTTCCGGCAAAAAACGTCCTTCGGCGGAGCCGGCGGTGTCCACGGTGTTGGTTTGGAACAGGGTGCTGATCACGCCCGTGTCTTCGTCCACGACCGATTCGGTGGTAATTTGGGTTTCCTGGTCCCGGGTTTCGCCGTAGTAGGTGTAGCCAAAGCCCGCGCGGGGGACCACGTGCAGCCATCCGAATTGTCTCGTGGGATAGAAAACCATCTGGCGGGTGTGAAAGCGGGCGCTGCTGTATTCTTCCCGGTTTTGTTCATCGCGTTCGAATTTGCTGAAGGAGCGCTCCAAGTATCCGGCCCGGGTTTCGCTTTCATAGAGAAGCTCCAATTCGTCGAACAGTTGACGGCGGGGAATGGAGAACACGGCTTCGGGCATGCGGTTGACGCCGCCGAAATCGTCGGAATTGATTTGTTTGCCCAACTCCACGTTGGCGGTCCAGCCGTCCCCGATGGCACTGTAGGTGGCCCGGTTTTCGGGCACGGGCTCCAGGCGGAATTCATCCTCGAAAAAATCCTGGACAATGCGGGGATCGCTCAAAAGCGCGGCTTTCACCCGCAAGTTGTCCGTGGGAGTGAAATCCGTGCGATGGAAAAAGTTCAGCCGGTAACGGTTTTCATCGATCTCGACGCCCCGGGCCCGGAAGCGTTCTTCCTCATTGTCGTTTCGATACGGCGCTTGGTCATTGGCATAATACCCGCGCACACTGGTCGTGGTTTGATTGGTCTCGGGATTGTACCAAAAGAAGTCCTGCCCCACGGCGACCCCGCGCTCGGAACGCAAATCCAAATGGGTTTTGGTCCGATATCCGGGGTGCGGATACCGGTTGTACCCGGTCAGGGCAAAGAGACCGTCCCGGTTGCTGTAGCCGGGCAGAAAATCGATGTTGGTGGCCTGCCGTTCCTGGTCGAGCACCAGTCGGGGCAGATAGAAAAACGGGATGCCGCGCAGGTAAAACACCGGATGGCGCAGGGCGAAGAGCGTTTCTTCATACACATCCAATGCGGAGGCCTTGATCATGAATTCCGGATTTTCCAGATCATCGCATGTGGTCAGCGTGACGCCTTCCATGCGGCTTTGAATGGGGTTCACCCGTTCCGCCTTGTCCGCTTTGATGCGGAAGGGGTCGTAGGTGAGGGTCAGATCGGGAAAATCTCCGGTCCCGGTGATGAAATTATAGCGGAGTTCTTCCCCTTCCCACACTTGCCCGTCATTGACAAAAACGACGTTGCCGCGGGCATGGGCTTGTTCGGTGACCACGTTGTAGGTGATGACATCGGCGCGGAGACTTTGACTGCCTTTTTGGAGGCGAACGTTTCCCCGGGCGGTCACGAGGTTGCCACGACTGTCCAACTCATCGGCTTGCACGGCAAGCGTGGCGGAGGTCGGGCCATCGACCAACTGGCCCGGGACATGTGGAGCGGAGAAGAGTGCGAAACTCAGGGCGAAAAACAGGGCGGAATTGAATTTCATGGGGAAGTGAGGGAAGCTTGACGGTTGAATCTGCTGTATTCTTGCCTTTTGGGAAAGCGGATTGCAAGCCCGTAACCTGTCGATTTGCATGTTCTTCATTTTGTGAAGAGGACCGACAAGAGGGCGGGCAAGAGAAGTACCGCGCCTGCAAAGGCCATGACCATGCCCGTGGCCCCCAAAAGCCCGAAATGGGCCACGGGCGGAAAAGAGGCCAAGACCAAGAGGCCCAAAAACACAGTCAGAATCGCGGAGGTGCAGGCCATGGGTTTGAATTTTGCCCGCAAGGCGCTGCCCACGGCTTGGGCGGGCGCGTCCCCCCGTTTGAGCCGAAAGCGCGCGTAACTGGCCAAGTGAATGCCGTCGTCCACGGCAATGCCCAACAAAACCGCGGCCACCATTACGGTGACGGAATTGAGGGGAAGTCCGGTCCACCCCATGACCCCGAAAAGGGTCAGCAAGGCGGGGAGGTTGGCCAACACCACGACAATCGCGATGCGGGGAGCGCGCCAGAGGGCGCAGAGCATGAGGGTGATCACCAACAAACTCAGCCCCAGCGTGCGGGTTTGGTTGCGCACGATTTGTCGGTCCCCTTCCAAAATCGTATGCAGGCCCTGCACGGGATGGAGGGTAACGCCCTCCGGTTTTTCGGCTTCCGCATGGTGCATGAAATCGCTCAACAGGGCCAGGTACGCCTCCCCCGGCATGTCCCGGGAACGAATCACCATCAGGGAATACGTCGCCTGGCTGTCGACAAAGGCCTCCTTGAACAGCAGGGGGCTCATGTTGAGCAAATTGCTGAAAAATCCGATGCGGGCGGGCGTGTCCGGCAGGCCGCGCTCTCCCATGCGGTCCCCTTCCCAAATTTGATTCAGGGCAATGTACAATTGGGAATAGGCATAGGCGTCGCTGACGCCGTCCAGAGAAGTGGCGTAGGCCCGCAAATCCTCCAAATAGCGCAAGACCGGCAGGGTTTGCATGCCATAAGGCACGCCGGTGCGCACTTCCAACTGAAAAATATTGATCCCGCCCAGTTCATCGTTGAGCAGATCCAGGGTTTCCCGGACCGGATGATCCGGGGCCACGAATTCCATGGCCCGGATATCGGTGCGAATGCGGGTGATGCCGGGCAACAGGACCAGGACCAACAGTCCGAAGAGCGCGAAAATCCATTTTCGGTGCCGTACGGGCAGGTTTGCGGCAGAAGGTTCAGCGGACGTGTCCCGCGAGTCTTCCGAGGCGCCGGAGATCCGTTTGGCATGAAAAGCGGGCAGGAAAAAGGTGAGCAGGAAGATGCCGCCCACACCGGGAACGCCGATGCGGCCGAAGGTGGCCACCATCCGCAAGTCGGAAATGGCCAACATTCCGAGACCGGTCATGGTGGTCAATGCGGCGACGACACTCGGACGAAACACTTCCACGAAGGCGAGGGATGCGGCCTGCCGGGGGTCCGAAACGGCGGCCCTTTGCAAGGCGGCCATGTAATGGGCGACAAAGGTCAGTTGCAAGCCGCCCACCAGGGGAAACAGGATGCCGGTGTGCAAATTGACGGCATGACCCGAAACCACGAAAATAAAAGCCAGCAACATCATCCCCGCAATTTCCATGGTCAGAATATACAGGACCGCGGGCAATGAACGGAAAGTGACGAACAGAACCCCGGCAATGAGAATGCCGGCCCAGAGCGCGTAACGGGCGAGATCCTCCGCGAGGATGTTTTGCGCTTCCGCCTCCACAAATGGAAACGAAAGCACGTGTTTGGAAAGCACCCGTCCCTCCAAATCCGCAACCGTGTTCATGAAGGACTGTCGGAAAGCTTCCCGGGCGGCATGATCGGGGAGTTCGCGCTCATAGACGCCCACCAGGACCGCGTACCGGGCATCGGCGGAAACCAAGACATTGCGCGACAGGGGGAAACGCGTGTTGAAGGCCTCGAGTTCCGTCCAGTCCTCGTCATCGGCATACAAAGGGATGAACGGTTCGATGACCAAAGCAAAGCCTTCCCGGACGGGCCGACCGCTGTGGGTGAGACTCTTGACTTCAACGGCGCCGGGAACGGTCAGCATCAATTCGGAGGCTTCCTCAATGACGGCGGCGCCTTCGTTGCTGAAGAGATTTTCGATTTCCAGCGCCATCAGCACCATGACGGTATCGGGAATCAATTCATGAAGCTTGTCAAAGGTTTCCCGGTTGCGTGGATCGGAGGACAAAAGCGTTCTGGCGGAACTGTCCAGTTCCACTCCGCCCGGATGAAAGGACATCCAGGCAAACCCGGCCAAGAGCAGGACCAGGGCCATGGGCAAAAACAATCGGGTGGCGATCCATCGGTTCATGTCCCTCCCATGCACCTTTGTTTGGCAATTGTCAATCGATGTCACGGTTTCAGATGGGAAAGCGCCTCTTCCAATTGCCCGGCGATCCGCTGCCAGTGATAATGCGCGCGCACATACGCTTCGCCGTTTTGAGGGCGGGGATGTTTGAGCATCTGTCGGAGGGTGCGGGCCAGATCGCCGGGGCTGTTCGCAAAGGAAAGCGCATGACCACGATGCACCAAGTCCTGAAACCAACAGGATTCGGATTGGACCACGGGGACGCCGGCCATCACCGCTTCGAGCAAGACCAACCCAAAGCCTTCCGCCCGACTGGGCAGGCAAAAACACCGGGTATGGCGCAACAACCGCCATTTTTGGGTTCCAGGTTGGTGTCCGGGGAAAAAGATCCGGTGGGCCTGCCCCGCCCTTTCCGCTTTTTGTCGCAGAACGGATTCCAGTCCGTAATCGGCACCCGCGAGGACCAGATTCAAATCCGGAAATTCGGCGGCAATTTGAAGAAAGGCCTCCAGGAGGATATCCGTGCCCTTCCCTTCCGCGAGTCGGCCCAAGCCCAGGACATAGGGTTGGGGGGGGATGCCTTCCGGCCAGGCATCGGAGGAATCCAGAGCCGCGTTTGGCTCAATGCCATTGGGAATGACCTTCACCATGGAAAAATACCCTTTCGCTTCGAGATGCCGGGCCTCCGCCGGGGTCAACGCCCGGGCAAAGCTTGCGGATCTCCACGCCTTGCGCCATCCCAACGGATGAATCAACACCCATTTCCGAATTCGACAAAATCGGTCCTGCCAAGGGTGCATCATGCCGTGAGGGGTCACGATGGCCGGAATCTTCATTCGCGCGGCTTCGCGGAGGGCATGGCGCAAAAGCGGCTCCCACAATCCATGCACATGGAGACAGTCCGGCGCTTCCGCACGGATTTTTTTTCGGGCGGTGGCGCCGAACAGCCATTCCCATTTGCCGGGGTTGACCAAGGCAATGCGGCGAAGGTTCGCAAGTTCGGGGATGTCCGCATAGGCGGCTGAAAATTCGGCTTCCTCGCGGGCGTGGGAATAATGCAAAACCGTGACATCGCTTCCCATCTGGTTTTGGGCGACGGCCAAGGACAGCGCGGCCCTGGGAAGCCCCCCCATGTTCGCGTCCAGAGAATCGATCACATGGAGGATGCGCATTCCGGCGGGTCCAGAACCTTAAAAGCGGTTGGCGCGCGGGCGCAACCGGAATTCATCCTCCCGGAAATGGCTGCGGTCGATGGTTTCCCGCTGCGCGGGCGCGGTTTCACGGGAAGGCCGATTTTGGACGGAAGGCATTGATGAGGTGGGGCGCATGGGTTCCATGCGGATGCTGGAGCCGACAGACGGGGGGTTGACCGTGGGGCGCAACGTTTCCACGCGCTCCGGTGGCGGACTGTTCCAACCGGCCGACATCGCCGGACGGGAGACCTGCCCGGAGGTTTGACCGGGGGCGGGGCCGGAGGACCTGGAGCCGACGGGGTCTCGAAATCCGGAACCGGAGGCCGACGAGGATGCGGCAGGCGCATTCCATCTGGAGGTGCTCTCCTCCATCACCGACCGGGTTCCGGTCAAATTGATCTGGGGCAAATCGTCATCTTCCTCCCGCTGCGCTCTCGGGGGCGGCCCCCCCATGCGCATGGCCGACTCCATGCGCGACGCGATGCTGCCGTCGGTGGTTTGTCGGTTGTTCTGGTTGTCCCTTTGCGTGCGATTCGTCCGATCTTCATTGGAGATCTCGGGCGTGATGGTGCCCATTTGCACGGGCTCCAAAGCCATGCTCCGCATGTCCCGGTCACGCACGGAACGTATTGCGGGACGAT
>PXAS01000203.1 GCA_003565815.1 PVC group bacterium | reverse complement strand
CTCACCCCGGGAACGGCCACGGGATATTGGAAACACAGAAATAAACCGGCCTTGGCACGCTCTTCGGGGTCCATGTCCAGTATGCTTTCGCCATGCAGGCGGATGTCCCCTTGGGTGACTTCGTAGTCGGGATGCCCCATGATCACGCTGGAAAGGGTGCTTTTCCCGGAACCATTCGGTCCCATCAAGGCATGCACCTCTCCTTTGTTGATTTCGAGGTTCACGCCTTTGAGGATGGAAATGCCATCGATTTCGGCGTGCAAGTTGGTGATTTCAAGATCTGCCATGTTCGGTTTCTCCGTATATTGGGTTGTCGGTTTTTAGTTTTGAAAGTTTTTAGAAAGGTCGCTCGACGCGGGTCATAAATCGAATCCGAGGTCGAGCTTGGCTTCGTCGCTCATGCGCTCGGGACTCCAGGGGGGCTGCCACACCAGTTCAATCTGCACGTCCTCCGCGCCTGCGGCGAGCGCCGATTCACGCACATCATGAATAATCATGGGACCAAAGGGACAGGCGGGCGAGGTGAGGGTCATCTCAATCCCGACGTCTTTTTCCCCGGTCACGTTAACATGATAAATCAGGCCCAAATCCACAATATTGTATTGGATTTCGGGGTCGATGACGTTTTTCAGCAGCTCGTATACTTTGTCAGATGTCAGGGCGTTTTCGCTCATCCGGTGGCCTCCAGGCTGTTTTTGGGGGAAGAAGGGAAGATATCAAGAGGGTTCAGAACTTCGCTCAGTCGCATTTCGTGCACGCGTTCCACGACGTTTCGCTCCACTTCATGCGTAAGCCCCTGCACGTAGCAGGCGGGGAATACGGTTAAAATCGTGTGGTTTTCACGTTTTTTGACGGCGCGAACCCCATCCACCGCATTCATGACATCCCCCAGGGAGATGTCCCGCAGGGAGCGATGCAATTCGTATCCGCCTTGCACCCCTTGCACGGAGGTCAACACCCCCGCACGACCCAACCGTTGCAACACTTTGCCCAAATGTTGCTCGGGAATGCCGTATCGAAGCGACAGCTCACGCGTGGTCACGCGTGTTCCCGGCAGGGCCACGCGATCCAAGTGAAACATTGCCACCAAGGCATATTGTACTTTTTTCCCAAGTTTAAGCATGAATGAGTTGTATTTCCTATAAGTTTACTTACATAGTATATGGATCAGCTATCTGTGATGTCAACTCAATAAACCCGACTTTTTTATTCCGGTTTCGGTTTACCGCCTTTTTCAGGTCTGTCAATGGTTGAAAGTGGACAATCGGTCTTTGTCATGGAAATAAAATAGGCAAATCTGACTTTTTTTCTTAACCCGATGAGAGGATTTGTGTAAAATCGTAAAGTGTTTCGAGATCTACATTGAGGTAAATGGTGGAAAAAAAATATATCGTGAGCGAAAACGGAGCGGAGCAATCCGGGAACGGACGGGTTACGATCTTCGACGTGGCGGAAAAAGCGGGGGTCTCATTTGTCTCCGTATCGCGGGTTTTCAATGAACACCCGAACGTCAGTCTGAAAATGCGGGAAAAAGTGCTCACGGCCGCACGGGAAATGGGGTATCAACCCCGTTTGGTCTGCAAACACAACTTGATCGCCGTCTTGATCGATACCCGGAAGGCCCTCACCGGGCGCTGTGACAGATCGCATTTGTGCGGAAAAATCTTTCAGGCGGCCGTCAAACGCCATTTCCTGATGGAGGTCATTACCCTGGATCAACTTGACCTATTGACCCAGCACTTGATTGACGGGGTGATCGAACTGGACGCCAATGCGACCTCCCTCCATGATTATCCCGAATTGCTTCATGTCCCCATGGTCCTGACCCATGGCCAAGCCGATCAGCCCCAATGGGCTTCCGTCAGGGTCGATTATGCACATGAGGCGGAATTGGGGATTTCATCCTTATTCTCCAAGGGACACCAAAAAATTGCCGTATTGCTGGAAAACATGAAAGATCCGTCCGAAAGGGAGCGCTTGCGGGGAATCAACAAGTACCTCCAAAAATTTGCAATTTCCCCGGAAGCTTTTACTTGTATCGACTTGGCGTTCCAGGACATCCCCAGTGCATGTGAACAGGTGATTTCAGAAGGCCACACCGGTCTCTTGAACCTGTCCAATGAACACACCCCCATGCTGGCGGACCACCTGTACAATGATCGGAAAATCGATCAAACCAAAGAACTTTCACTGGTCACACTGGACAACTCATGCTTTAGCGAGCATTATCATCCCAGAATCAGCTCCATCATGCAACCATTGGATGAACTGGCGGAAACCGCCATGAGCGAGCTTGCGAAGCTGATCCAAAATCAATCCTCACCACAAAACATTTTGCTGAAGAGCCGATATCATGAGCGAAACACGAACCGCAAACCCGCCGGCACCGGATAGCCCTCCCGGAAAACCGCTCCCACTGGCGGTGGTCTTGGTGAGTGGCGGGCTGGACAGTTGCGTCACCGCCGCTTGGGCCGCGCAAACCCATCGCCTCGCGTTTTTACATCTCAATTACGGACAGCGCACGGAGAAACGGGAACGGCAAGCCTTCCATGAACTGGCCCTGGCATTCAAGGCGACCCCTTTGCTGGACGCGCATGTGGAACACCTCGCCGGCATCGGCGGCAGCAGCCTGACCGATGCGAACATGGCCGTCACCCCGGCGGATTTGAATCAGGAGGGCATTCCCAGCAGTTACGTGCCTTTCCGCAACGCCAACATTCTCGCGATTGCCGTGAGCTGGGCGGAAGTGATCGGCGCGGAAGCGCTCTTCATTGGCGCCGTGGCCGAGGACAGTTCCGGATATCCCGATTGTCGACCCGAGTTTTTTGAGGCGTTTCAACAGGTGATTGACACCGGAACAAAACCTGAAACCCGCTTGCGCATCCATACGCCGATCATTCACCTGAAAAAATCGGAAATCATTCAAAAAGGAATTGACCTGGGCGCACCCTTGGAGAAAACGTGGTCCTGTTATCAATCCGAAGATCAAGCGTGCGGCGTGTGCGACAGTTGTGCCCTCCGTCTGCGGGGGTTCCAACAATTGAACGTCGAAGATCCCATTCCGTACGCACAACGACCCAATTACCTCCAAGCGCAACCACAAGCGCTTTCAGAATCCTCTTGAACGCCCTTACACAACCATTGTTCCCATGCCCGTTTATATATACGAAGAAATCGACTCCGGCGCGCAATTCGAAGTGATCCAGTCCATGCGCGAAGCCCCACTCACCACGCACCCTGAAACCGGACGCCCGGTCCGGCGCGTCATCCTGCCCCCGAACCTTGGCTTGAAACATACGGCGGGCAAGGAGAAAACATTGCTGGACAACCGCAAAGTCGAAAAAGCCGGCTTTACCAAGTATGAACGTGACAAACTCACGGGCACTTATCACCGCGTGGCCGGGAAAAATGGCCCGGAAAGTTTCCGGAAGGAATAACCCGGACATGGAAAAACTCTTTGTCTATGGAACGCTGCAATCTCCCGAACTGATGCATCGGCTGCTGGGGCGGCTCCCGCCTTCGTGCCCGGCGCTTTTGCATGGGTACGCACGCTATGCGATCAAAAACGAGGACTTTCCCGGTTTGGTTCCCGAAACGGAAGCAAGCACCAACGGCCTGCTCTATGAAAATTTGAGCGACAAGGAACTGGCCCGCCTCGATCAATACGAGTCGGAAATGTACGACCGCCCCTGCTTGGAAGTGCATCTGGCAAGCGGGGAAACTTGCGAAGCCCACGTTTACGTGGTATCTCCTGATTATCGACACCTTCTCGACGATTCTTCCTGGGATCTGAAATCATGGCCACCTCCACAAAACATCACTTGACCAACGAGCACCTGCGATTGCCCGTCACCGACAAAGACCTGCCCCGTCACATTGTCAACGGCTACATGCGCTACGACCACTTCAAAAAATACAGCGAGGGCGGCTCTGCCATTCTCGAGCAATGTTTGGATAAAAATCTGGGGCGCACCGTGCTCATGAAACGCCTCCATCCTCATCTCCAGGAACAGGAAACCGAGCGCAAACGCTTTCTTCGGGAGGCGCGCGTCACCGCCCTGATCCAACACCCCGGCACCGTGCCCGTTTATGAAATCAGCCGCGACAACCAAGGCGCCATCTATTTTACCATGAAAAAGGTGGAAGGCGAAAACATGCGGGAAATCCTTTTGGGCATTGTCGCGAGGGATCCCTACTATCGTGAAAAATATCCCCTGAAAGCCTTGGTGGAAATTCTGGTCCAAGTGGGCCAGGCCGTGGCCTTTGCCCATACCCGCGGGGTCATTCACCGCGACCTCAAGCCCGCCAACATTCTGGTTGGCGGCTTCGGGGAAGTCATGATCCTGGACTGGGGCCTCGCAAAGGTCTGGAACGCGGAAGACACCGAACACGGAGAAATTCCGGAACAGGACCACATCAGCCTCGAACTCACGCGGGCCGGAAATCGATGCGGAACCCCACTTTACATGTCTCCGGAACAAGCCTCGGGGAAAACGGACAAGGTGGACGTGCGGAGCGACATCTACTCCCTCGGCAGCATCCTTTATGAGGTCCTGACCCACGAAAACCTCGTCTGGGGCACCAACAAGGAAGATGTCCTCGAAAAAATCCGGGACATGGATCCCGTACACCCCCGGAAACGCGCACCCCAACTTAACATCCCTTTCGAACTCGACTCCATCTGCATGAAAGCCATTCAGCGGGACCCCGCCAAACGATACCAAAACCTGATGGACATGGTCGACGACCTCAAGGCCTACCTCCTTCATGAAACCGTCAAGGCACATCCCTACACCCCGTGGCAAAGATTCGTCAACTGGGAACAACGTCATACCATGCTGACCGTCGGACTGGGCTCCGCGCTCCTCGGCATCCTCATTTCCGTGGTTTTTCAGCTCATCATTTTATGACATATTTGTACTCTCTATTTTTTTAAAGTACATTTTTGTTGTTTTTGAAGGATTTATTTTTTGAACCGGTAAATCACAACGTATGCATACACTTGCAAATGAACATCTTGCAATGATTCACAAAACAATCCTTTCAAGTTGGCATATTGGTTGCTATAAATATCACCGAACACGAAACAAACAGAATGCCTCCATCCCGGAGAACATTTTGCGAACCAAGAACCCACCTCCCAAGGAGAGAAGCATAACATGGCAAAAACAAAACTCGAATACCTCTGGCTGGACGGATACAAACCCACGCAGTCCATCCGCTCCAAAACCAAAATCGTGAAAGATTTCGGCGGCACATTGGAAGAATGTCCCATGTGGTCGTTTGACGGAAGTTCCACCCAGCAAGCCGAAGGAAATTCTTCGGACTGTCTGATGAAACCCGTGGCAATCTTCCCCGATCCCGACCGGAAAAACGCTTATTTGGTGATGACCGAAGTCCTCAACCCGGATGGCAGCGCCCACGAATCCAATGGTCGCGCGCTCATTGACGATGATGACGACGATTTCTGGTTCGGCTTTGAACAGGAATATTTCCTGTGGAATCCGGAAACCAGCCGTCCCCTGGGCTTCCCTGTCGGCGGATACCCCGCGCCCCAAGGTCCTTATTACTGCTCCGTGGGCGCCAAAAATGCCTTTGGACGTGATTTGATCGAGGAGCATCTGGACGCTTGTTTGGAAGCCGGCATCAACGTCGAAGGCATCAACGCCGAAGTGGCCACCGGCCAATGGGAATTCCAGATTTTCTCCAAAGGGGCGAAAAACGCCGGAGATGAACTCTGGGTCGCCCGTTATCTGTTGGAACGAATCGGCGAAAAATACGGTTTGTCCATCGAATGGCATCCCAAGCCCCTCGGTCCCACCGACTGGAATGGATCCGGCATGCATGCGAACTTCTCCAACTCCGTGTTGCGCGAATGTGGCAGCAAGGAAACCTACGAGGAGATTTGCTCCAAATTCGGTTCCACCATTGGACGCCACATTTCCGTCTATGGTCACGACAACGACAAGCGCCTCACCGGTTTGCACGAAACCCAGAGCATCGACAAGTTCAGCTATGGCGTTTCCGACCGCGGCGCATCGATCCGCATCCCCATCGCCACCGTGGAAAACGGATGGAAGGGTTGGCTCGAAGACCGTCGTCCCGCCTCCAACGCGGACCCCTACAAAGTGGCCGCCGCCATCATCAGCACGGTCAAAAGTTAAGTGGCGATTCCAAAATCAAATGGAAAAGACTCCCCATCCGGGGAGTCTTTTTTTTTCCACGGACCATTCAAAGCCGGTTGCGTTGAATTTTGACTGAAAAGCTTGTCTACCGGGGGGCAAGTACCGTAAGCTTTCAAGCATGCATGCCACATCCTTTTCCTTACCCTTTGCCTCCCTCCTGACATGGCGTTTGCCCGCCATGGGTTTCGCCCTGCTTGCAGGGTTCTTTCTCCACGCGGAAGAATCCATTTCCTTGCGGTTTTTCGCACCTCCCATTCGGGGAATTCTCACGGAAGACAGTCAATGGGACACGCTCCCCACCCGCCTGCAAGTAGGGGCCGGGCCCAACGCCCAAACCGTGAGAATTCTTCGCAACGGCTACAGCCGGGAAATCCAAGTGCCCAAGGATCGGCCCATCCCCCTTTTCGCTTCCCCTGCGGAACCCGATGCCACGCCCCGTTCGCTGGGTGATTTAAGACCCATTCCCAAAGACTGGGATCGCGTTCTGGTGTTGCTTGCCTCGGGAATTCCCGATGACGCGGATCAACTCGAACACGAGCTCATCGATTTTTCACAAAAAACCGTGCCCAGCGACGCCCATACTTTTCAAAATGACCTCGACAACCTCGTCGAAATTCGGATCGGGCCCGAAAAACTTTTCGTGGAAGCGGGAAAGCGGGTTTCATGGGAAGGGGAGGAAAACCGGGTGCGCATTATGGTCATGGAAATAGACGGGGCCAGGGGCCGACGGTTCACCGGAGCGGTTCATGGCAGCCCCCGCCATGGCACCCTTCATTTGATACAAAAAAACACCGCATCTCCCCGCCGCATCAACTTCCGGTCCCTATCCATGGAAGCCCCAACACCCGAAGAACCCGAAACAACAGTACCGGCGGAAGCCAAAGAAACCGAAGAACCCTGATCTTCCCAATTTTCCAATTTTCGGGGCCTGTCCCCGTTTCATGTTTCGGGGCCTGTCCCCGTTTCATTTTTCGCGTTTTTCGGGGCCTGTCCCCGATTTTCGTCGGAAATCAACAAGGCGGCGGCTTCCCGATATTTCTCCAATGTCCGGCGCACAACATTTTCCGGAAGCGTTACGGGTTCTTTTTTGTCAAATGAAATGGATTCCAGGTAATTGCGCACGAATTGCTTGTCGAAGCTGGGTTGATCCCGACCTGGGACATACCCCGCGGCCGGCCAAAACCGTGAACTGTCGGGGGTCAAAATTTCATCCGCCAACGTGACGCGGCCCATTTCATCGACCCCAAACTCAAATTTGGTGTCCGCCAACAAGATTCCCTTGCTCGCCGCATACTCCCTGGCGGTTTCATATAAATCCAAGGCCATGGACTCAACCTTTGCCGCATGCACGGGCCCCAATATGCGCTTGGCTTCCTCTGGACTGATATTCAGATCGTGGTCGCCGGCATCCGCTTTTGTGCTGGGCGTGTAGATCGGTGCGGGCAATTTTTCGCACTGACGAAGGCCAGGGGGAAGCTGTATCCCGCAAACGGTCGTGTCTTTTTGATAGGATGCCCAGCCGGAGCCCGCCAAATATCCCCGGACGATCGCCTCTACCGGGAGAATGTTCAATCGCCTGACCAACATGGACCGCCCGGCCAACTGATCCGCATATTGGCGGACGGAGGCCGGCATTTCCTCGAAATTTGCGGTGACAAAATGATGGGGCACACGGTTTCCAAGCCATTCAAACCAAAAACGGCTGATCCGGGTCAACAAGACGCCTTTCCCCGGCACGCCGTTTTTCATGATCACATCGAATGCGCTGATTCGATCGGTGGCCACGAACAACAAGTGCTCTTCGTCAACCTCATAAACGTCGCGAACCTTGCCTCGCGCCAAAAGCTGCAAATCAGGACACTGCGTTTCCAAAACAAGTGAGTTCATATCAGGTTCCAATGTGGATTAGGGATTAAAATTGGAATGCTTTGTTGGACCAGTTCAAGGCCGTGCGAATGATGGGCCGTTCTTCCTCCACTCTGCGACGGATTTTCAAAACCTGTCGGCGGTAGAGTTCCATCACATGCTCCAAGTTTTCCCCCATTTGGTGACTTTCAAAAAGTTCCGGTTCCCTAGACCCAAAATCCAATCCCGACTGCACGGGCCCGGACATGACGGGAAACCCAACGTTGATGCCCGTGAGCAAAAGACGATTCGGATCGCGGCCCTCCAAATTGCATCCATCCAAATACCAAGTGGGGGAGTCAGAGTGCGTATCCAGATGCAAAAGGCGGGCCACCTTCAATTCTTTGCGAAAAAGATCCTGAATATCTCCGAGTACAACCCCAAAGGTTCTCAATGCCGTGCACTTTGTCAGGAAATCGATGTACCCGCGTTTGTAGTGGTGCGGGGGCTCGGGTTTGTACAACTCCAGGGCGCTCTGAATCTGCCCAAGATACACGTGATTTTTGCCAATGATTTTGCAAACGTCCTGTAAACTGTGTTTCACCGCCATTGGGCCCCTCCCACCGGCAACACCGATACGCCAAGCACCCGGTGCTTGTATTGCACAATTTCTTTGGAAGATAGAATCGTAAAAGGATCATCCATAACAGGCACATAGCGGGAATCCGCCCCAAGGCAAGCTCGTGAATTCAAGAGGGAATTTTTTTCAGTCCACCCCGTTTGCATAGATAGCGGAAATGGTGTGCGTCCACGGGCTGGATGCTCAGACGTTGGCCCCGGCGCGTGACCAAAATCCCCTCGAGATTTTCATCTTTTTTCATTTCCTCCAGCGTGACCATTTCAGGAAGCCTCGCCACGAATCGCACCTGGCGTTGTATCCATCTCGGATTTTCCGGATCGGATTTCGGATCGAAATAAGCGCTGTTTTCATCAAAGGCCAACCGATCAGGCTCGGGGCCGGAGTCGATTTTCATTACCCCGACGATACCGGGAGGTTTGGCATTGCTGTGGTAGAAAAACGCCAAATCCCCCTCTTTCATGTCATCCCGCAAAAAATTCCGCGCCTGATAATTCCGGATGCCATTCCAAGGTTCACGGTCATCACGCTCCAGATCATCGATCGAATATACGTCCGGCTCGCTTTTCATCAGCCAATACTGTTTTTTCTTTACCATGCGGACTCCATACCCAATCATGGGGATTCTGAAAAGAATATTCAGAAACCAAGCCCTGATTTTCCGTGTTCAGTCAAGGATCACGTGTTTCCCGGGCACCCGTTCAATACGACCCATTCCAAGCATTCATCCACTTCCAATGGCTTGATTTTGCGTTTCAAGTGATTGCGCATTCGATGTTGTTTTGCGAAACTCTCCACAAAAATCCGCGTGCCCAGCACCATGCCCGTGCTTAGATATTTCATCCGGATCTTCATCAGCTTACCGAGAGGAATTTCCCCTCTCAAGTTGATCACCGCATTCACTTCCTCGTCCGAAAGAGACGCTCGGGCTTCAGACTTTTTGCCCGGTCGGTCACGGCATTCCATAAAAAGAGCGACTCGGTATGCTTCCAAAGCCTTGCCCGATTGTTCGGCAAGACTCCATTGCCCCAACAATTCGAACAAACGGATGAATCCAGGCTTCGCCTCTTCGTCTCCCCCCGCACACATCCCATACCCACAATAACGGTAGATCGCCGGGTCGCGGCACAACCCGGCCCGCACGGGGTTCAAGTCAATGTAGGAGGCAACTTTCAACAGTACGCCAGGCGATTCCTGCACAACCGTGCTGTGAAACCGTTCTTCCCACAAAGGTCCTTTACGTGCATGGCGTTCGTTATAATCCTGACTGATTCTTTGCTTGAAATCCTTCACAAAAGCACTCAAATCAAACATGCGGGAGCGAACCGCCTCGCATTTTTCATGCGCACGGCTTGGATCACCCGAGCGCCTCAACCGCTCGATATCCGACAAAAACAGGCTCCCTCGGGATTTTTTACAGGAAGGTTTTTCCGGCAAAAAGTCCAAGCGTCTCGCCAATTCTTTTTCGTCCAGTGACTTACGAGAAGGTTTTGACGGCACTTCAACCAGCAAATGGAAATGGTTTCCCATGATCGCATGCGTCAATACCGTAATCCCGGAAAAATTTGCAAGTTGATACAACCAAATTCGGATCCTTTCCTTTTCCGTCTCGTCAAAAATCAGTTTCCGTTCGACCACTCGGGATGTGACGTGATAGACCCCGCCCTCCCGTAAAATTCTTGCTTTTCTCATCGGATACAGCTCCAATCCAGAGGTTTCATGGATCACCCGGGTGGTAACCCTTACCTCCATACACCCAACAAAAGTCATATTTTCCGCGATTTTTTGAAAAAAGTAAAAAAATAACGGGGACAGGCCCCGAAAAACTGCGGGAGATTTCGGGGCCTGTCCCCGGTTAAATGTCCCCGGTTAATTTCGCCCCCAGGATTTCGGGAAATGGCGGCGAAGCGCTTGCCATCGAAGATCTCCGCGGTGATAAAGGTCCCACAATCCATGGATGTGATCTTGGTTGACCATGATTTCATCCGAGGGTGTGCATTGCCAGTCTTTTTGAAGGCATTCCGTTTCAAGTTGTCCGGGCGTCCATCCCGAATAACCGATGTATGCGCGCAGCCATCCCGTGCCTTCATCCAGCGCTTCGCTGATTTGATCCGCATCGGGACTGAGATCGCAATGAATGCGGTGCCCCCCGGGTTCCCGAAGGAACAAGACCAACATGAATTGATCCGATTGAACGGGTCCGCCAAAATACAGGGGCAGCGGTTCGAGGAACTTGGGCAACCCGGGTTCGTTCACAATGTCGCCCAGCGTTTTGCCCAAAGGACGGTTGAGGATGAACCCCAATGCTCCTTCATCGCCCACTTCATGGAGAAACACCAAACTTCGGGCGAAGTTGGGGTCGAGCAACAGGGGGCCGGCTACGAGGACATCGCCGGCGGTGGGCATGGAAAAGGATTCGATTTCTTTCATGATTCTGTTTTAGGATACCAGAAGCGCGTCAGAGTTCAACTCCCTTGCGCTTGACTCTTTCCATCATGCCGCAAGTATGGTAGATCACAAGCCCATGGACACCTTACGCATTGCCTGCCTACAATCCAGCGCCCGTGAAACCGCGAATGCCGCCTGTGAACGGACGGAGGAGATGATTCGAGACGCCGCAGCCCAGGGAGCGAAAATCCTTTGCACCCAGGAATTGTTCACCACCCCCTATTTTTGCAAAACCCAAGACCCCGGTCTTTTCGATCTCGCGGAAGCGATCCCCGGCCCTTCCACGACCCGCCTCCAAGCACTCGCCAAAGAACTGGGCGTGGTCCTCGTTCTTTCCCTGTTCGAACGTCGCGCCGCAGGTCTTTATCACAATACCGCCGCCATCGTGGATGCGGACGGTGCTTTGTTGGGCCGCTACCGGAAAATGCATATTCCCCAAGACCCCGGATTTGAAGAAAAATTTTACTTCACACCCGGCGATCTCGGATTTCGCGCCTGGGAAACCGCTTTCGGACGCATCGGCGTGATCATTTGCTGGGACCAGTGGTATCCCGAGTCCGCCCGGCTCACGGCCATGCGCGGCGCGGAAATCATTTTCTGTCCCACGGCCATCGGCTGGCTGCCCGAGGAAAAACCCGCCTTGGGCGAAGCCCAGCGCAACGCTTGGTTGCGCGTGCAGCAAGGACACGCGGTCGCCAACGGTTGCTTCTACGCCGCCATCAACCGCGTAGGCACGGAAGGAACCACCGAATTTTGGGGGAACAGCTTTGTTTCCGATTTCACCGGCACCCTGATCGCGGAAGGCTCCGGTTCCTCGGAGGAAGTTCTGATTGCCGAGTGCGACCTCAAAGCCCTCGAAGACCACCGGCGAATGTGGCCCTTTTTCCGCGATCGACGCATTGATGCCTATGGCGACCTGACCCAACGTTTTCTGGAGAATTCATGAGCGATACACCCGTCACTTCCCCCCCTTCATCCCCCGAAGCATTGGCACGGAACAAGGATGCCTGGATTCCCCATGTGATCCCCTTCGTGGCCTGGATATTTTTCATGGGCATCCTCGGGGATCCGGCGGGCTGGAAATACGCGGTGCGTTCCTTCGTCTGCCTGGCCCTCTTCCTCTATTTGCGTCCGTGGCGCTTCAACTATCCCCGGCTCAATTTGCGCAACTTGCCCGCCGCCATCGGCATTGGCCTTTTCGTTTTCGCTTTTTGGGTGTTGCCCCAAACCGATTTTTTCGCACGCTTCGAAGGTCTGCATCGTTTCTACATGACCGTGGGCGTGCAAATGCCCTGGGAACTCAGTCCGCCCCTGGAACGCGTGCGCTACGCCCCCGATTTGGAAGGATGGTTTTTCGCCCTCACCCGGCTGGCCGGATCGGCACTGGTCATCGCCCTCATAGAAGAATTTTTCTGGCGCAGTTGGCTCTACCGCTGGGTGCAAAAAGAGGATTTTCTGTCGGTCGATCCCGGACACTTCGACCGAAAAGCGTTTTGGATTACCGCCGCCATGTTCGCCAGCATTCACCACGAATGGTTCGTCGGCCTGCTTTGCGGCATTGTATACGGTTGGTTTTACATTAAAACCCGCGACATTTGGGCGGTTTGCATTGCCCACGCCATTACCAACGGCGTACTCGGCCTCTACGTACTGTGGAGCGGCAAATACGAATTTTGGGCATGATCCTCAATAATATCCGCCCCGCTCCACCCGCAAAACGCCTTCAGGCAGTTCGGTGACAAAGCGGGACGGTTCGTAATACACCACCCCGCCATCGCGTTGACGACGGACGTTGGGCACGCAAAAAAAGAGATGGTCCTTGGCCCGGGTTGCGGCCACATAAAACAAGCGCCGCTCCTCCGACTCTCCCCCGCCATCGGATTCCTCCAGGGCGCGTCCCGAGGGGAACATGCCATCCACGCACCAGAGCACCAAAACCACGGGATGCTCCAAGCCCTTGGCCTGATGAATCGTTCCCAATCGCACCGCATCCTGATCGGACTCATCCCGGGCATTGCTTTCATCCAGATTGGTTTGCAGGGCCAACTCGCTCATAAAGCCTTCCAAGCTCTCGAACTGCCCGCAATAATCGATCATCCCGTGGATGTCCTCCACCCGGTTGGCATAGTTGTCGAAAGTATCCACGGCATATTCATCATAAAAAGCCTTTAGGAACAGAAAGATCAGTTCCCCCGGATTCCGGGTCAATTCTTCACGTTCCGCCTGCTCCAACATTTCGTGAATCGGCTCCCAAAACGCTTTTCCGCGCTTCGGAACCGCCTCATGCAAGCGTTTCCGATCCTCGGAAAGCAGGGGGTCGAATTTGCGGCTCAGTTTGGACCAGAGTTTGGCGGCGCCCTTGACCCCGACGCCGGGCAGCAGGCAAATCAGACGCGCGAAGGCGAGTTCGTCGCGCGGATTGCACACCAGCCGGGGCAGGCAGAGCATGTCCTTGATGTGCGCCTGCTCAAAAAAACGAACTCCCGAGGTAATGACATGCGGAATTCCCTCGCGATTGAGTTCAAGTTGCATCTCCATGGCATGGAAATGGGCGCGGTACAGGATGGCAAAATCCGAATATCGATACCCGGATCGACGCAGGGTACGAATGGCGTTGACCACGTAGCGGGCCTGATGTCCCCCGTCGGACAACCGCGCGAACACCGGCGTGGGGCCCCCGGAACGCACGGCGCGCAATTCTTTCTGAAACTGTTCCGGGTTTCCGGCGATGCATTTGTTTGCCACCGCCAACACGCCCGGTACGGAGCGGTAATTGGTGACGAGTTCATATTTCACCGCCCCGGGAAAATCGCGTTCGAAATGGAGAATGTTGCGAAAATCGGCGCCCCGCCATCCATAGATGCTTTGGAAATCGTCCCCCACCACCAAGAGGTTGCCGGTCCCGCCGGAAAGCAATTTCACAAAGTCGGCCTGAACCGGATTCGTGTCCTGATATTCGTCCACCATCACGTACCGGAATTTATGTTGATAGTATTCGCGTGGTCCTTCGTTCTCATCCAACACCCGAACGGCATTGAGAAGCAAATCGTCAAAATCCATGACATTGAGGGTCTGTTTGCGCTCGGTATAGGCATCGTGAACCTTGAGGATGCTCTCCAGATCCGTGTCAAAATTCTCAAAACGCTCCGAAATCAGATCTCGGGGGTCCACGTCCTTGTTGGCCGCCAGGGAAAATAGGCTCAAGAGCACTTGGGGTTTGGGAAATTGATCGTTTCCCTTGAGGCCCAGTTCCTCGTAAAGGGTTTTGCAAAGGGTTTTCTG
The DNA here is from genome assembly GCA_003565815.1 of PVC group bacterium. GTDB lineage: Bacteria > Verrucomicrobiota > Kiritimatiellia > SS1-B-03-39 > UBA6053 > PXAS01. The sequence continues at coordinate 6,812 of PXAS01000203.1, read as the reverse complement.
ATCGTCGGAATCGAGGATGCTGAAATCATTCCGATACCCCACGAGGGCGGCGTGTTGACGCAAAATGCGATTGGCGACGTGGTGGAAAGTGCCACCCCACATCCCGAGCAAATTTTCCGCGCCCACGTTCAGCCGGGCGCGCTCCATCATTTCTTTTGCCGCTTTGTTCGTGAATGTCAGCAGCAAGATGTTTTCCCCGCGCACTTTTTTTTCCTGAACCAGCCAGGCGACACGATAAATGAGGGTGCGGGTTTTGCCCGTCCCGGCGGCGGCGATGACCAAAACGGGACCATCGGGCGCTTGCACGGCCGCGAGTTGTTCGTCATTGAGTTCGGCGGAAAAATTCACGGGGTTCATGCCAATCCTTTCCGGCAGGCCAACATCCAGGCCACCATGGTTTTCGCATCGGGAAGCTCGTTTTCGCCGATGGCACTTCTGAGTTCCGCGTCGCTGAATTCCACCACCTCGACCCGTTCGTCGTGGTCCAGTCGGTTGGATCCGGGTTCCGCGGATATTTCCGCAAAAAAAAGGTGCACGACTTCATCGGTATACCCCGGCGATGCGAAGGCACGCCCCAAGGGGGTCAATTTTTCAACCAGATGTCCGGTTTCCTCCTCCAACTCCCGGCGGATCGCATCCTCGGGCGCTTCACCGGGTTCCCGCATGCCGGCGACGATCTCGGTCACTTCGCAGTCCACGGCTTTGCGGAATTGGCGTACCAGCACCCAAGTGCCGCAGGGCTTTCGGGCCAACGCCCCGACCCCGCCAATGTGGCGAACAATATCCCGTTTGCCGTGGCTTCCGTCCCCGAGACGAACATCCTGCCGTTCAACGCGGAAAACATATCCCTCCAGCAGGGTTTCGGATGTCAATGTGGTTTCATATAGGCTCATGCGGGCTTATTGCCACAAAGTTCGATGGAAAGCAAACGCCGATCCGGTTTGAGTCCCGCGGATTCCGGCAATTCGCGAAACTCGACGGGAATCATATAGCCGGGCAAAAATTTCCGTAGGGCCTGTTCCCATACGCCGGGCGTGAAATCGGCCATGGGCAAATCCAGCCAGGCCACGGGACGATGTCCGAATTCGAGATCGGGTTTGGGCGTGACCACCACGGCTCCGGCGCCGGTGATTTCCATCAAATGGCGTTCGATCTCCTCAGGCTGCACATTTTCGCCCCCGGAAATGAATCGATTGTCTTTTCGACCGGTGACCACGAGATGTTGGTTTACCAGTTTGCCCAAGTCCCCGGTATGGTACCACCCTTCGTCGTCGACAATGGGCTCGATCTCACCTTGCCGGTACACCCCCAACGCCAGGGTGTGTCCCCGCACCAAAATCTCTCCGTCCATGGCAATGCGGAGGCTGCGATGGGGCAGAATCATGCCATCGGTTTCCCGGCGTAAATTCGGATCATCGTTCCGGGCCACGGTGGTAACTTGTGACGCGGTTTCCGTCATGCCGTAGGTGGCGTGGACCGGAAACCCCTTTTCCAGGGCGCGTGCCACCAGATCCCGGGGAATCGGCGCCCCCCCCAAAAGAAGGGTGTGAAGCTGTTTCGCCAATTCGGCGGCCTGCTCGTGACGCATCAGTCGAATCAACTGGGTTGGCACCAGAGAGAGGTGGGTGACCCGATTTTCGATCATCGTCCGAACGGGGTCTGTCCCCGTTTTCGTTTGGGAAATTTCGGGGCCTGTCCCCGTTTCGGGGGTGACGACCGCCGCTCCGGCCAGCAGACAACGGAACAGGACGCCGATCCCGCCGACATGATATAAGGGCAGGGTGAGCATCCAGCGGTGGGTGTGGTTGAGGGGCAAATGCCGGTTGGCGCCCAACGCGGAATAATAGTGGGCCTCCAGGCTGTGCACCACGGCTTTGGGACGGCCAGTGCTTCCGGTCGTGAAAATGCAAGTGGCCGGTCGCTCCAAATCGAGTTCCAACGGAGCGCGGTCGGGCGCCCCCAACAGGGTGGCGTCGCACAGACTTGAAATCCGCAAGCAGGGAACGCCCGGCAACAAGATCTCGGCGGTGTCGTCAATGATCTGCAATTTCGGGGACAGGCCCCGTGCGCGTTCCTTCAATGTGGCGGGGGGCAACCGCGTATTCAGGGGACAAGCCACGGCGCCGGCGCGGAAAATCGCGAACAACAAAGGGAGCCAGCGCCACTGCGTGGCGGCGGAAATCACCACCAGATCTCCCGGTTGTAGATTCATCTCCCGGGTGAACTGTCGATGAATTTCGCGAGCGGCCACGTTGACGGCCGGAAACATGTGCGCGGTGCCGTCCTCGAACCACGCGGGCTGCTGCGGGGCAATGTGGGCGATGTCTTGCAGCGGACAACGAATCGTACTCATGACAAGTACGGCCCGAACATGAGCCCGCAGGTCGTGAAGAAAATAAACACGCCGCTAATATCCACGCAGGTCGTGAGCGCCGGACTCGCCACCAAGGCGGGGTCCACCTTGAACCAGGAAGCAGCCAAGGGCAGGAAAGCGCCAAGCAAGGTCGAACTCACCACTTGCAGGGCCAAGGCCAATGAAACGGTAATCCCAATAAAGGTGAGGGTCAGCCGGCTTTCCGTCTCCGGTATCCGAAACTCCGAAATACCCTGATAAGAAGCCGTGCCATCTTCGGCCACGCGCTTGAGGAAAATTTCCTCTCCTCCGACAACGGTTTCCCTTTGCCGATCCTCCAAGTGGGCGATGGAGAAATTCAGGGGCAGCCAAGTGTCCTCACCGGCCCGCAGATAAAAATCATCGGACTCCAGATGATCCGCCAAGACCGTTTTGGAAGCATCCCGGGACCCGAAAAACATCACCCGCCCAAAGGCCACGAAGGACAAGGCCACCGCCAGCAAAATGGCGATACGGAACTCCTTGAACAACACCCGGAACAGGTCTTTGGCATTGATTTCCTGCATCGCCAGGGCCCGCACCACCAAAGTGGCCGATTGGCTGCCCGTGTTGCCGCCGGTATCCGCCAACATGGGAATGAAAATGGCCAGCAGGGGCAAAAATTGAATCAGACTTTCGTTTTCTTGGATAATCATCCCCGAAAACAGACCGAAAAGCGCCAAAGGCAATACCCAGACCACCCGATTGCGGAAATGATTCAAAACGGATGTGGACATGTATTCGCGGGTCGAGTGCGAACCCGCGATCGCCATCAGTCGTTCGACGTCTTCCTGTTGTTCCTGTCGCAAAATGTCAAGGGCGTCGTCGTGGGTCACAATGCCGACGAGCACGTTTTCTCCACTCACCACGGGGATCGCCAACAAGTCGAATTTTTCGATTTTCCGGGCCACTTCCTCCTGGTCGTCATTGACATCCACGGCGAAAATATCATCCGTCATGATTTCCGAGACCAGCTGTTCCGGTTTGGACAGAATCAACTTCCGCAAGGAGACCAGCCCCTGCAGTTGATGGCGTTCATTGATGACATAGATATAATAAATCGTTTCCTTGCCCGGCGCCTGGGTCCTGATGAATTTCAGGGCTTCCCCCACGCTTTGCGTCGGACGCAACACCGCGTAATCGGTGGTCATCACCGAACCCGCGGTTCCCTCCTCATAAGAGGCCAGACGACGAATGTCTTCCCGCTCCGCCTTGGCCACCAGGGGCAAAATTTCCTCGCGCACCTTCTCGTCCAGTTCCATCACCAAGTCGGCGCGTTCGTCCGATTCCATTTCCTCCAGTAGCTTCGCCATTTCCCCGCGCCGTTCGCCCCCGGCCAAGTCCACCTGCAAATCCAAATCGAAGTGGGGAAAAATGCCGGCGCGTTTTTCGACACTGATCAAGTGAAGCACATTCCAGATTTCATTCAAATCCAAATCCTGCAAGGCCTCGGCAACCGTGGCCGGGTGATGGTCCTCGCAAAAATCACGCAACGACTGTTTGTCGCCGGATTCGATCAGCGCTTGCATATCAATGTTTTCAAGTTCCAAATCCATGTCTGCAACTTACAGGGGCAACGATGGATGGCAAGTCCAGGCTTGTGAGAAATCCATTCCGCGAAGAATGGCAAGCTTCCGCATTCAGAGGTTTCCAGGGCATCCCGTGCTTGGATTTGGAATTTTTCAACGCAAATCATGTTTTTAGGGTTGCCTGAATGCAAACACGTCGTAGAAATATACATGTCAATGAAACGCAACCTGAAAGCGAAATGACAAACAAAACGGATCTCATGCGTGTGGAAAACACTTATCACTGGCCTGCCGATGGCGAGAGCCGTCCCTGGACGGAATTCTGGGTGACCACGTTCAGCTCGCCCGTCGGAAACGCCCGCGGCGCCTCCATTCTCTTCAGTATCAACGAAGGGCAGGACTGGCATCACCGTCCCATGCAAAAAGCCTGCGTCCTGGGAGAAGATGACGTCTGGCACGTGAACCTCGGCACCTTTCCCGCCGGCACCCGCATTCGTTATGCCGTGGAAGTGGTGGACAACGCCGGCCATTCCGTCTGGGACAACCGGCACAACAAAGATTACCACGCCGTGATCGGCGCGGCCCGGGATTTGGCTGGTGCCCACATTTGACCCTGTAAATCCTACGCTTTCCTGTTCGTGATCGTTATTGGAAATTGCGTCGCAACGTATAGTATTCCAATAGTTTACAAATCTAACAGGAGTTAAAATGACCAGACGCGCGACATAAAACGAACTATCAGGCACCCCCATGAATGGCAACCTGTTTCTTCCGGTTCCCGACACAAACTTTCGGGAATTGATTGCGGAAACGTTGAAGTTGATCAAATTTTGCCCCGAGATTTTGAAATCCATCGAAGCCGACCAGGAGGCCCATGCCTTGAGAAAGAAAGAACTGAGGTTGGCCTACCAAAGATTTTACGCGGAACAAACCGCTCCTCTGCCCGGTCTGTGCGCCGAGGCCGTCAATGGGTCCAGACCTGCCGGGGAAAAGCACGTTGGTGGAAAACCTCAATCTGGTCAGTCCAAGGACGATGGGACTGATTCATCTGGCGCAATTGGAGATGTCGTCGGTGGAAGATCTCGATGATTTCCTGGAATTGACCATCGACAGCACCTCCGTGTGGGCGAACAGCGCCTGGCCGACGGACGGAAAACTGATTCTTGGCCTTCTGGAGAGGGTGTTTCGCATGGGAGAAGAACTCAAGAAGTATGGCTTGCGAGCGATTATCCCTTATCCCATATCCGCGGCGAAGCCGCTCCCCCCTCCTCGCATAACCCCAAAAAAACCAAAGCCGTCGTACCTGCCAAAGCCACAGTAAGACAGCTTCGGTCCATTCATCGCAACTCAAAACCCACACCATGCCCCCTTCATCGCAAAATCTTACGATGCCCTCGGGAACACTTTACGACCGCAACGCGGGAAACGAAGCGAGGGGACGAGCGGAGTAGGACAGCCAAAGGCTGCCCGAAGGGTTTGTTTCCGGGGGAAGGAAACAAATCAATCCGACCCCTTTTCAACGACGTCAGTTTGGGAATCGCGTACGACATTAACGGCGACGGCAACAGAGAGGTCAGCCCTTGCATTTAGTCATTTATGGATGATTCTTGGTGGTTAAAATGACTAAATGCAAGGGCCTTTTTCTTTTTCGCTTCCCGGTATTAACGGCGACGGCAACACCTATTTCCTTTTCTCAGCTTTATTATGCAGAAAATCCACAATATTATAGAAATTGGTTTCATTTCCATTTAAAAAAAATAAACTACCCGATGGTAAAACGGTAAATTCTAAATGTTTTACTTTGGCTATTCTTGTACCTGGAGGTTTTACCATAGTAACATCCTCACCTTTAAAGGTCGCATTAACCTCAGTTTTCTTAACTTCCGTTATTTTGTTTATATAATAGACCGTCGTGGTGTTATTATGGATATCCAAAAGGATATAGGACTCGCCCTCAACCTCAATTAAATGAAATTGATTTACAATCTCTTCTGCCCATGAATATCCGACGGCGAATAAGATAAAAAACAAAATAATATTTACTTTATGTTTCATTTTCAGCTTTCATCGGTCCAAAATCTACGAGATAATGCTTGCCTACCACCTAAAGCTCTCGTAAATCTATTCGGTAATTGGCGATTGATTTCTTCCTGAGAAAAAAATTCACGAAAATAATACCTCGAGTCGTCTTCAGGGCATAACACCAATTCAAAATCAGAATGCATTCTATAACCTCTTAACCTCCACTCAGGCATATCATACCTTAGGTAATCCAAACGAACATACTCATCGAAAACATGTGCATTATTCCTGACAAGTTCTTCAGCATAATGATCCATAATTCTTTCAATGATTTCAAATACAAAATCATCTACTGATAAAGGCGGACCAGGGAGAGAGGGGAACAAAATCGCAGGTTCTCCATATTGGACACCAGTTCTTTTATGTACTTCGACATGACGCCGAGATCTCTGAATACCATCAGCATAATCATAAATTTTTGCTCTGTGACAACAATGGGGCCTACTTACATCTCTACCGTACAGATTACCAATATGAACCTTTTCAGTGTCCCCAGTTCTTGCAATTACATCAGATGCTGTACTAGCTGAATGAATTAATTCAGACCTAGTGAAAACTGTTCTGCCAAAAGGAGTATCAGGCACTTCATAAAAAAAAGGTATATTAACGTGCCTGTACCGAGTTAAATCATAACCAATGCCAAATTCATCATTGTAATATTCCAAACCTAATACATCAATTGTATTTAAAGCTTTGTTTCCCGCCATTCCGTACACATTAACCCCACCCCGTTCCCCAATCGGATCGCGATTTGGCCAAGTAATCTTTACGACGACGGCGTAGTCGTAGCTGTAAGTTGCGTATGGGTT
>PXAS01000201.1 GCA_003565815.1 PVC group bacterium | reverse complement strand
CGGGCGTGTACCCAGCAGTTCATTGGTTCCTGTGGTGATGGTTTCCGGCCGCTCAGTACTATTTCTCAGTGTCATGCAAGGAATACCCATCACTGTGGTTTCTTCGGTGATACCGCCCGAGCCGGTGATGACTGCTTTTGAGCGTTCCACCAGGTAGTTGAATTCGAGGTAACCCAGAGGCTCCACCATGAACAGGCGCTCATGTTCTATACCCAGTTTATTCAGAATTTTTGCCGTTCTCGGATGCACCGGAAAGATTAAAGGCAAGTCCCTTGAATGGTTGATAATCTCATCCATCAGGGTTTTCAATATCTGCTCCTCATCTACATTGGGTGGTCGGTAAAGCGTCATCACAATATAATGCTCTTTTTTTGCAGGCCGGCTTCATCCCATACCTTTGGTTTACGAAAACGGGGTTGGTGCTTCAGCAGCGTATCGATCATGGTATTGCCCACAAAAAAGATCCGATCATTCTCAACACCGCTTTTTTGAAGGTTTTCATTGGCAATTTCGGATGTGGTAAAAAAGTAGTTTGTAACCGCATCGGTTGCCAGGCGGTTAATCTCCTCCGGCATGCTCCAGTCGCCCGACCGGATACCCGCCTCTACATGCGCAACGGGAATATGCATTTTCTGTGCGGTAATGGCACAAGCCATGGTGGAGGTTACATCTCCAATTACCAGGCAGAGATTGGACGGCCGTTCCATCAGCAGCTTTTCATAGCCGGTCATAATCGCGGCTGTCTGTTCGGCTTGTGTTCCGCCGCCAGCTCCCAGGTTCACATCCGGATCGGGTATGCCGAGCTGTTCAAAGAATGAACCGCTCATATTTCGGTCGTAGTGCTGGCCGGTGTGTACCAGCCGGAATCCAATCTCTATCCCCTTTTCCTGTACTTATCAGATGGTGTCAATAATAGGAGCAATTTTCATGAAATTTGGTCTTGCCCCAGCGATGAGATCTATAAACATGTAGTTTTGTTTACTTTTTTTTATAATTTTGATGAAAAAAATAATAGCAATGCTAAAGTTGCCTATTTTTTTCATTACAAGCAGAAGAAATGTGACACTAAGAGAGAATGAGTAAAACGGGGGAATGTTTATATATTGAAGACTTCCAATTTTTTTTCCACACCTAAGCCTTTTCACAAAAATTCTATACTCAACTGACTACAGATTTTCACACAGAATAATAACGGCAATTCGTACAGTTCTTTAAAACATTTATGCTGGATATTGCAAACAGTAGTTCCAAAACTTTTTAAGATGCCATTTCAACACGCTCTATTTCCTTCTCAACTCCCGATCGTTTTTTAAGTTCTTCTAACAATACATTCAGGCATGTGTCAAATTTGTAGTTAATTAAAAGATTCCTCAGTTTTTCTTCAGTACTGTTCAGTCCAAAATAGGACTTAAACTTTCTGTCCAGAGGCATTTTTACCCTTGGCTGTTCCGGAGCAAAGTCTCTGGGGTGCAGATATACTACTACCGGGATCTCGTTTTCCTCAAATGCGTCGAAATATCTATGAATAATGCCTGATGGCAGAAAACGCATATACCCCCCTCCGCTGAATGGTATCTTTACCGGTCCATACTCCTGAATGCTCATTGGCAATTCAATCAAATACTGATTTGCTTCAGTCAGTGATATAAAATGTACTTCCTGTGAGCACGGATACCCTCCATGGCCCCGGACTGCCGGAAAAAGGCTGGCATCATAAATAAACCCCAGCTCCTTTATGATATCAAAAGCCCATTCCGTGCCCGGAATAATCGAAAATGACGGCGCCCGATATCCATTTACCTTCTGTCCGGTTTGCTGCTCTAACAGATCTTTAGACATAGACAAATCATGCTTAAAATCTTCAGGTTTCATACTATAGACTTTGCGGTGCCAGAATGAATGGGAGCCAATTTCATGCCCGGCGTCCGCAATTTTACGTGACAAATGGGGGTGCCTGTGGGCAATCCAGCCAAGGATAAAAAATGTAGCCTTTGTGTCAAATTCATCTAAAATATCCAAAATCAGAGACGTCTTATCCTCTACAATGCTATCAAAATCCTTCCATGAAGTGCGGTCTTCAAGTTCAGGTATGTCTACAATATGGAACCAGTCTTCTATGTCGAATGACAGGGCGTGTTTCATCAATAAAACCTCTTACCTCTTTGTTTGAATTCGATTACATCTTTACGGGTAGGAAAGGAAAAGTAAGTGCTATCTTCGTCTCGGTTCGGGATAAGCTCGTAATCTCCTTTTTTCACTTGTTTTATGGCTTCGATAATCGCATCCATTCCAAGTTTTTTTGTGTGTTTTATGAGTTCTTCCTGAGACCGGTTTCCGATCTCTACTTTTTTTTGTATTAAAATGGGCCCGCTGTCAATACCCTCATCCACAAAAAATACCGATACCCCGGTATGTTTTTCATTGTTTTTGAGAACCCAGAAAGAGGGCATAAGACCCCGGTATTTGGGTAACAAAGCAGTATGTAAATTTAAGCAACTTTTTGGAGCCAGTTCGATAAGTGGTTTTTTGAATATCTGGTTTCCGGCTATCGAGATAAGCAGATGAGGATCATAGCTTTTTAGCTTTTGGAGGGATTCTTTGGAATTGATACTTCCTTCAATCTCGATTTGTTCGACTCCATGCTTTTTCAGGATGCGATCAATTTTATATGAAGAACTTAGTTTTGAACGCAGATATTTGAAACCATACCGAATGAAAAAACGATTGCCGAAAATACGACGGGTTTTGTAAGCTTTTTTGAATATTGATTCTTTTTTCCCAAAAGGCGAAACATCAAAAACCACACAACCTGCTACTTTAACATCACCGGGCATATTTGTAAAAAAATAGTCTAATTGCCCGGCTAAATAGAAGGGGTCGTCTTGGGTGAGAATGAGGATGTTCAACTATATCTCTTTTACTTTTGCCTTAATTACATCCCATACAAATTCAGGATTTGAGCGCATATTTCTTTTGCCTAAACGGGTTGGACTTACAATACTTCTATGTAACCACTCCAACCCTGTATTTTGCATCCATGCTGGTGCTCTTTTTGCGGTTCCTGCATAGAAATCAAAAACTGCCCCGATTGAACAAATAACCTGAACATTAAGATATTCCTTATTTTTATGAACCCATTTTTCCTGTTTAGGAGCAGTCATTCCCACAAAAAGAATTTCCGGTTGAAATGTATTGATAGCCTCCTGCATCTTGGAATTATCTTTTTTACTAAAAGCCGCTTTGTAAGGCGGACTGTAACCTTTATAACATATAGCTGGATACTCTTCTTGTATTCTTGTTTCAATCTTAGATAAAGTTTCCCAGGAACTGCCCATGTAAAATACTTTTAATCCATACTTTTGAGCCTGTCTGAGCAGATGCAGATGCATATCAGCCCCCGCAATACGATCGATTTTTTTACCTCTCAAGAACTGTGCAGCCAAAACAATTCCTGTTCCATCTGGAATAAGAAGATCTGAGGCCTGTAAAGCACACCTAAAACTTGGGTCTTTTTTAGCTACACAATAGGAATGTGGATTTAGTGTGTTGATTATTTTTTTGTTCTTAATAGGGAAATCCGGATAGCTCCGGTCAATTTTATAGCCCAGTAGTTTCATTGATTTTTATTTCATTATTGAAAAAACTCTAAAGAAAAGTTTTGACTTTGCTCTAAAATCATACCCTTTCAATATTCCAATAAAACAATATTAAAATTAGTTTCTCACTTTTGAATAAACTTTATTAAGCCTATTTATGTACTCTTCTGAAGAGTAATTGTCTTTAATTGTGCTTATAGAGTTCTCACTTAAAACAGAATAAATATCCGGCTTTCTGATAAGCATTTTCAAACAATCCTTTATTTCTTTATGGTTGTTAGCGGATACCAAAATGCCATTCTTTTCGTGTTTTACGACTTCCGGTATAGATCCCACTGGTGTTACAATAGGCACCAATCCATAACTCATTGCTTCAAGTAAAGCATTGGGCAATCCTTCATAATATGAGGGCATTAAAAAAACATGAGAATTCAAAAGTACTTCATGCTTTTGATGTCCTGAAATGATGCCTTTATAATCAAAATGGTTCTTTAATTTTTTTTCTGCATAATCTAAAAACCAGGACTTATCAGCCCCGTCACCGGCTGCAATAAATTTGTAATTAATATTGTTGATTGAAGCCAAAGCATCCACAGATTCTTTCAGACCTTTATTTTTATCAATACGGCCTAAAAAAAGGATTTTAATCGTATTATTATCAGGTAGTTTTTTTGCAGAAATATCAGGGATTTTAACACAATTGGGCATTACAACAATTTTATGCTCCTGCACCTTGTAGAAGTTCATTAAGAATCCTTTTTCTTCATTTCCAAGCACAATAATTTTACGGGCTTTTTTCAAAGAGATATTTACAAAAAATTTTAAAAACCAAGGAATATCTTCATTCATACTGTATCTGCCACCCCTAAAATGGAGAAGATATTCCTTGTTTAACACCCTGCATAAAATTGAGAAAAATGAATCTCGTATAATTGATAGATTACCCATAGGCATATTGATATGGGCAAGGTGAACATTGTTCTTTTTAAGATTTAAAAAAAAGGAGTAGAGAACATAAAACTGACTAAAAAACCATCTTAAATTTCTTTTTTCATCATCTTTTTTCCCCGCTATAAATACTACATATTCAGTATCTGTATTGTATTGTTTCAAAAGATGGGTAAGATTTGCTATACCGCTTACATTGTCTTCTGTATTTAATGACGGAGAAGTAATTATGATATGTGGCACTGATTTTTCTGCCATATGATTACAGATATTTTCTAATCAATGGCTCTGCAAAGTACACATTATACGCTTTCCATAATTTAATCAGGTTAAATTTCAAAGTATTATACTTAAAGCCCTTCAGTAACTCTGCTAATTTTCTCTCTTCAAATTCAAGCTCTTTACCGGTGCCATATTCACTTATATACTTCGGATAAACCTCTTCATATATGTGTTTATACAATAATAAATCTAAACAATTATTATTTTTTATATTTTCTTTCTGATAGTCTTCAAGACTATAAAAACTAATTTCACTTTCTTTTTTATTAATATTTTTTGATTCATATCTCAAGTCCAACTCTTCATCAAAGATGAATTTATTCATAAGTATTAAACTTTGATTGAATCGTTCTTTAAGGCCAATAAATTTGAAGTATTTTAAATTTTCGATTGCCACTTCCAGGTTCTCAGAACCTGCTATACGCTTTACCATATAATTATTGAATCGAGGCTCTTTGCAATATGAATCAATTGTATAGTTGTTTTTTTTTACATGTACCTGGTATTTAAAATGAGACATGTAACGACTAATCGGGT
>PXAS01000349.1 GCA_003565815.1 PVC group bacterium | reverse complement strand
GTCCCGCGAATCATTTGTAGTTTCTTGTAGAATTCCGACGATGATCCGCAGTCCGGCGAAGCATCCGCAAGTAGTTTCACTCTTCTTCCATTCGCGGGACGGCAAGGCCATTCGCGGGGTTTCCTCTTAACCTGGATTCTCTTCGGTTGCGGATAAAATCTGCGTTAGGCTACTTGTCGTCGTCTGCATCCTTCGGGGAGGACGGATCCGCTCGGTCCGCGCGCTGATGTTCCAGAAACCACTCATACAACTCGGGGTTGTTGTAGGTGCGGGTCCAGACAATGTCATTCGAACGATTGGGGGCGTTGACCCGGGTTCATGTCCACGTCTTCCGCGATCAAGGGGAAGGTGCTGATGAAACAGGCGATGAGGGCGTTGAAGGGATTGATGCTTGGGTTGGGGAGGGGTTTTGGGGGAAATGAACCACGGATGGGCACGGATTTTCACGGAGGGTTTTGGAACGGGGGGCGGGTACGAACGCTGGAGTTTATTCAGTTGGACGTTCGATAGTTGACCGCTCCGATCTACGTCCTTCTGGCTCAGCCGGTGACATCCCGCAGGGTCAGGTTGAGGGTTCGGTCTTTGAGTTGTACGCGGGCGCCGAGGATGCTGGCCCGGGTTTCGCGGGCGAGGGCTTCCTCCAAACGGGCACCGAAGTCATGGACGTGGTGCGATTCCGTGGCCCGGACTTCCTCCCATTGAGTCTGCCGCATTTCGGGGGTGTAATGGATCAGGTGACGGTACAGACTATGGTAGGCGGCGGTTTCGGCATGACGGGAGCGGCTCATGGCACCGAGCGCGCCGATTTTGGTTTGCTCCAGATCGGCTTCGCTTTGTCGATGGTTTTTCAACCATGTTCCGGCGTTTCGATAGATCTCCAGGGTTTGCAACACGTGGGGATCACGGTAACTGGTGAAGTTGAAGGTGCCGGTGATGCGATCCAAGGAACAGGACGCCCCGTAGGCGCCGCCGCGAACCCGGACTTGTTCCCAGAGATATTCGTTGCGCAGGAGTCGGTTCACCACGGTGGCGGAACCGTGGGGGAGGCCGCCGTCAAAGGCCATGCGGGTGGCCAGTCCCACGAAATTCACCGGGGAGGGGGCGACCAGTCCCTCACGTTGCAAATGGGTCAGTGGACTCCAATCGCGGCAGGCGGACTCCGCGGAGGCGCCTTCCGGGACGGCATCCGCAAGCGACTGAAGGTGGTGTCTGGCTTGCTCGATCACATCGGGATCTCCGCCCAAATGCATCTGCATCGATTGACGCCGGATGACCCGGCGGTGCAATTTTTTCATGCGTTCGGTCAAATCCGCCGCGTTTTGGTTTTCCCAATGACGCAGGGCGTCCAGATACCCAAGTCCCCCCATCTCCTCGGAGGCGCGTTCGGCGGCGCTGTAGGCCGCGTTCAGGCGCAGGCTGACCACGCGGCTGCCATTGTGGATGAGTCCGGCCTCTTCGTTGGCTTTTTCCTCCAGCAACATTTGCATGACGCGGTCAGGTGGCCCCAGTCGGGGGTTGTCGAGGACTTCTCCGATGAGTTTCGTCATTTCCGGGATTTTGTCCTTGAGACATTTGACCCGGAGGACGAAGGCGCCGAGCATACCGGGTCCGCTGCCGTTTTGGGCATAGGTGTCGGAGGTTTCGATTTGCACGTTCAGTCCGCCGGTGTGACAGGCGATCTGCTCGTTGAAGGCCACGTGGTCCAGGCGCGTGGTGCCCAATTCGGTCAGGCAGCGTCCGTACAGGGACAGCAGGGGAAGGTCGGACTGGGGGATGTCGAGAATGTCGAAGACGATGTTGGCGTAGAGAATCCCGGAGCTGTCCACGGGGGTGGTGAGCAGGGGGCGTCCATGGTGCTCATCGATTTCAAGGGGGGGATCGGCGGGATATTCGCGCACATCCGCGAGACTGAGATGCGGCAGGGAGCGAAGGGCTTCCAAAGAATCGGGGGTGGATTGGAAGGCTTCGACATCGGCGGCGAGTTGGCGTGCCCGGGCTTCTGTCTGCGGATTGTGGGTAAAGTCCCCGAGAATGGCCGCCAGTTGGTTGGCTTCGTCGGCGGATTCTCTGCGGGCGAGATCCGGGTCCGGACGGACGATCACTTCGGTTCGCGCGGGGTTTTCCAAGAGGTTCGCGCGGATCCAGTCTTGGAAAATCCCGGGATGTTCGCGCCATTCGTCGCGCAGGGCGCTCATGCGTTTTTGCACTTGGAGGGTTTCCAGCGGATCGCCTCCGTTGATCCAGGGGTTGAGGGCCTGCAACATGGTGACCAGCCCTTTCGGGGTGCCGCCGGTGTTTTGTTCGCGGTAATAGAATTCGGTGGTGTTGAAGGCGCCTTCGATCAAATCGGGGCGGAAACCGGTGCGGACGATGTCTTGGAGAGCTTCGAGAATCAGGGCCGGCACTTTTCGCTCGTTCCCGGGTTCCACGCCCCGCAGACCGAAGGAGGCGTGGGGCTGGTTGAGGTGCAACCCGACGCCGCCGCCAATGATGTCTTCGCCGAGGGCGCTGTCCAACAGGGCCATGCGCAGGGGGCTGGCGGGATTTCGGAAAAGCAAATGACCCGTCATGCTGGCCAGGAGCATGTCCTGCAAATCCACGCAGCGACCGGGCAGGAGCCAGTTCAGACTGACGAAAATGCCTTCGTCGCCGTGTTCGCCGGCGGGATAGGTGCCCGAGTGGCGCTTGGTTTCCGACCAGGGCCGTTGCAGGGGCATGGGGGCGGGGACGGGTCCGGCCTTGACCCGGGAGAGGACCTCGTCCAGCCGTTGCAAGCGTTCCGCCGGGTCGTCATCCCCATAGGCATACAGAAACGCATTGGCAGGGTGATAATGTTGTTGATGGAAGGTTTGGAATTGCTCGAAATTCAATTTCGGGATGTGCAGGGGATCGCCGCCGTAGTCAAAACGATAGGGGGTTTGCTCGTAGAGTCCGCGCTGCACCAATTCCTCCCAGCGGCTGTCGGCGCTGGCGTACACCCCTTTCATTTCGTTGAAAACCACGCCCTGGAATTCGATTTCGCCATCGGGACGCCACTGAACGCGCCAGCCTTCCTGACCCAAAACGGCGGGGGTGAGCCGCGGAAAAAAGACCGCGTCCAGATAGACGTCCATGAGGTTGTGAAAGTCGCGCAGATTGCGGCTGGCCACCGGGTAGCAGGTTCGGTCGGGATAGGTGAACGCATTCAGGAACGTCTGCAGCGAGGTGCGCAACAGTTCTTTGAAGGGTTCTTTGACGGGGAAGCGTTCGCTGCCGCAAAGCACGGAATGCTCCAGAATGTGGGGCAGACCGGTGTGGTCGGCGGGCGGGGTGCGGAAATTGACACCAAAGACTTTGTTGTCGTCCGCGCAACTGAGGGAGAGAAATTGGGCGCCACTGACGTGACGGTATAAAGCCGCATCCGCGTTTTGCAGGGGAAGATGCGTCTGCTGGATCAGCGTGAAAGCGGGATGCCGGGCGGGAGCGTTCTCGGCGGGTTTCGCGTTGGCGGTGGTGGGAAGCGTGTCGGCGGGGCAGGATGGGCGCATAAAAGTTTCATGTTAAAAGGGCATGTCGTCGTCTTCTCCGGTGGAGAATCCGCCGAAGGGAAAGTCGAAATCATCAAAATCATCTTCCTCCCCGCCGCATTCGCCCTCGAAATCGTGATGGGGCTGGGGCAGTTTGTCGTCGCGGTCCACCAAAGGCATTTGGCGGGGAGGGATTTTCTCGTCGGGAAAATCGGCGGCCCACTGGGCGCGGTCCACCTCCGAGGCATAAAAGCGCAGCCAGTTTTCTGTGTCCTCCTCGCTGCCGCTGCCGCACATGTCGATATGCAGGGCGCCATTCAGGGAGTGGGACATGTCCCAGGTGAACTCATTGAGGGTCTCCGTCCAGAGCTGCTCGTAGAGAGAGCGGTCGTTCAAATGGTTGGTGTTTTCCAGAAACACCCGCAATTCGGCGAGTTTGTCAATCACTTCCCAAAGCTTGTCGTGCAGTTGCGCCTCGCTGAGATCGTTGGGGGAGGGGAGGCAGACGCCGTTTTCGATCAATTGGTGGGCATGGGTAATGGTTGGCTGGGACTCGAGCACGTAAATGTGCTCCAAAAAGGCCAATTCCTCTTCGGGATCGGTCTCCGGATCGGTGTGCTGAAACAGTTCGCCAAGCTCGGCCAGTTTTTCTTTCAAGAACTTGAGACGGGCTTGAACGAATTCTTCGCGGGAATTGAAATCGGATTCCTTCATAAGGCCTCCTTCATTTGCGAATGAGTCTGTCGAGGGAGAATTTTCCGGGGCCGGCGATGAAAATGGCCACATAGGCCGCCAGAAACATGAGGGCGGGTTCTTTGCTCCGCTCCAGGCCGCTGGGGAAGAGCGGATCGTTGCCGTGGACCATGAATGCGGCCACGGCCATGGTGATGATCAATGGAATGAGCGCCGCCCGGGTGAACAGCCCCAAGGCCACCAGCACCGCGCAGAACACTTCCGCGAAAACCGCAAGCCCGAGACTGACGCTGCTGCCCAGGCCCATGAAATCCATGAACCCGTCGGCACGGTCCCCAAAGTTGACCAGTTTGCCCCATCCGTGACCCGCCGCCATGAAGAGCCCGTAAACCAAGCGCATGACGAGCAGGCCGATCGAGGCGTGCAGGGTGTGGGTGGAATTGCTAAAAAGTAGTTTTTTCATGTTGGGTCCTCCTTCTGTTCTGTTTTGTCCGTATGGGTACTATACCCCATTTTACGGGATATCAACCTTTCGGATGAAATCGAAGCGGAATGACTTACGGAACCGGAAAATGCGCGGTCAGGGCAATGACATCCACACGAATCTTTTTGATCGTTTCTTCGTTGGAGGGATCCTTGAGGATGGCGCCGATCCAAGTCGCGATCTGCTCCATTTCCTTTTCTTTCATGCCCCGGGTAGTCATCGCCGGGGTGCCGAGACGAATGCCGGAGGTGACGAATGGACTTTTTTTGTCAAAGGGAATGGCATTTTTATTGACGGTGATGCCGGCCGCATCGAGCGCGGCGGCGGCATCTTTGCCGGTCACGCCGATGGGGCTGAGGTCCACGAGCATCACATGGTTGTCGGTCCCGCCGGAAACCACGCGCAGTCCCTGGGCTTCCACGCCGTTCGCAAGCGCCTGGGCGTTTTGAATCACCTGTTGGCTGTAGGTTTTGAAGCCCGGTTGCAAGGCTTCGTGGAAGCAAACGGCCTTGGCCGCGATGGTGTGCATGAGCGGTCCGCCCTGTACGCCGGGGAACACCTGTCTGTCAATGTCGGCCGCATATTGCGATTTGCACATGATCAGCCCGCCGCGGGGTCCGCGCAGGGTTTTGTGGGTGGTGGTGGTGACGTAATCGCAGTGCGGGAAGGGGGAGGGGTGGCAACCCGCCGCCACCAGTCCGGCGATGTGGGCAATGTCCGCGAACAGCACGGCACCGACACTGTCGGCGATTTCCCGCAGTCGTTTGAAATCGATGATGCGGCTGTAGGCGCTGGCGCCGCACACCAGCATTTTGGGCCGGTGTTCTTTGGCCAGCTTTTCGATCTCGTCATAATTCAACTGTTCGCTTTCGGCATCGACTCCGTAGTGAACGGCATTGAAAAAGCGTCCTGAAAAATTGAGTTTCATGCCGTGGGTGAGGTGTCCGCCGTGGGCCAGGTCCATGGCCAGGATGGTGTCGCCGGGTTCAAGGGCCGCGAAATAGACGGCCTGATTGGCGGTGGAGCCGGAATGGGGCTGGACATTGGCGTGTTCGGCGCCGAACAGTTTTTTGGCGCGGTCGATGGCCAATTGTTCGGCCTGGTCGACAAATTCACAGCCATGATACCAGCGTTTGCCGGGGTAGCCTTCCGCGTATTTATTGGTGAGCACGGAGCCGCCGCATTCCTGCACGGCCCGGCTGGTGTAATTCTCCGAGGCGATCAGTTCGATGTTTTGGCGTTGGCGTTTGGCTTCCCGGCGAATGACCGCATAGATTTCCGGGTCGGTGTCTTCCAAGGCCAGGGGGTCGTACGCGGCTTCGGTCAGATTGTCGATTTTTTTCACGCGGCGCTCGTGGCGGGTGCCGGGTTCAAAATGGTGGGCGGTCCAGGCTTCCAGGATGGCGGCCAGGGTGGGCGGTTCCATTTCGCCGGGGAGCACCAGCACGTTGGCGTTGTTGTGGGTGCGGGCCAAGGTGGCCAAATGCGCCGAGGTGCACAGGGCGGCCCGGACCTTGGGAAAACGGTTGGCGGCGATGGACATGCCGATGCCGGTGGTGCAGATGAGCACCCCGAAGTCCACTTCGCCGTCGGAAACCGCGGCGCAAACCGCGGGCACAAAATCGGGGTAGTCCACCGATTCATGCACGGTGGTGCCCGCGTCCAAGGTTTCCGCGCCTTGTTCCTTGAGCATTTCGGTTGCCAGCGTTTTGAGATCAAATCCTCCGTGATCGGAGCCTAAAATGACTTTCATGAATGGGTGTTTCCTTCGGTGTTGGGTGGGGTGGTTGGCCGGATCAGGGCCAGGATCAAATTGGAGAGGGCGCTTTCGATGTCATCGCGCGCCATGCGGTAGGTGTCGAGGTTTCCGCCAAAGGGGTCCATCACATCCGCGTCGGGTTTTTTGGGGTCGAACCCGTGCAACAGATGCAGTTTTTCCTGGGAAATGTCGGGAACCATGTTGCGGATCAATTCGCGGTGACCGGCGGTCATGGCCACCACCTGGTCCGCTTCCCTGATCATCTTCGGGCTCAAGGCCCGTGCCTTGTGGTCCGCGAGGGAAATGCCACGTTCCCGCAACGCTTCAATGGCCAGCGGACTCGCGGGATCTCCCGGAGAGGCGAAAACCCCCGCCGAAGCAAAGTGCCAATCGGGCATTCCCGCGCACAAAGAGGTCGCCAACCGTTCGGCCATGGGCGAACGGCAGGTGTTGCCGGTACAGACAAACAACAGGGTTTTCGGGGAATCGCAACTCATGTGCCTCCTTTTACCGTTGATTTTCAATGGGTCAAGAATCGAAACGGGCATTGGCGTGGGATCTGCATGCCTTCGCGGGTATTGGACTTGCACAAACCCTTCGCGCCGAATATGCTCTTGTCATGCATGCCCACCCCCGCAGGCTCTCCAACCGCGCCGCCCGCACCGCCCTCGCCGAGCGGGAGGTCCGCCGCATCATGGACGCTCTCCCGCCCGAAATCCGCGAACCCGCCCGCCGCGTCGCCGTTCTTTTCTTCGACCGCCCCGATCTGGCCCTGACGGACGAAGGCCCCCCGGACGAAGTGCTCCTCGGCCTCTTCGAAGGCGAAACCTTGGACGCCTCCAATTGGGAAGGCTTCAATCTCCCCCCTCAAATCAGCCTTTTTCTGGACAACATTTGGGAAGAAGCCGCGCATCATCCCCCCGCCTTCCTCCGGGAAGTCCGCATCACGTTTCTCCACGAACTCGGCCACTATCTGGGCCTGGACGAGGACGATCTCCTCCGGCGCGGCCTTTAGGCCCTTCTCCCTCGGCCAGAACAACATGTGTTGGGCTTTATCCCGAGAAGTGACGCCGCAAGCGTTCGCGGTCGATTTTGGTATTGTGGCGGGGGTCGGTGGGCAGTTTTCGCATGTGTCGAAGGGGTCCGAGTGGCCAGCCCTGTTCTGCAAACAGGGCTTGGATCTCCGCTTTGGCCGATTTTTCGCCTTCCCATGCGACCCAAAGAAGGGTTTGGGCCGGGAGGCAGGCGGCGCGTTGAATGCCGGGGAGGGTTTCCACGGCGGCGGCAATGGCGTCGGCGTGCAGGATGTGTCCGCTATCGGTTTTGAGGGATTGTCCCTTGCGGCCCAGGAGCCAGATGCGGTTTTGTGGGTCCAGTCGGCCCACATCGCCGGTGCGGTGCCAGACGGTGCCATCGGGGTCGCGCAGTTTGTGGACTCGGTTGGCTTCGGGATTGCCGAGATATTCGCGGCAGACGTGATTGCCGGAGACGAGGAGTTCTCCGTCCGCCTCCAGGCGCAAATGGACTTCGGGGACGGGTTTGCCCACGCAACGGCCCTGGCCGCGCCGGGTGGGTTCGGTGGTTTCGCGGAGAAAGGTATCGGCGTCGAGGCGGGAAATGGGTTCGGCTTCGGTGGACCCGTAAATGATCACGATCTCCGCTTCGGGAAAGGCGCGGCGCATGGCGGTGAGGGTGCGGGGTCCCACGGGGCCGCCGCCGGTGTGTGCGCATTGCACCAGGGGCAGGGGCGCGGCATCCTTGCAGAGGGCATCGAAAAACGAGGGTGACCCGGTGAGGTTGTTCACCTCCAATTCGCGAATGACGTTTTGCATGCGGATCGGATCGATGGCGGAGGGCTTGCGGAAATCCATGGGCGGAATCACCGCCGTACGCCCCGACGCGAGGGAATTGAGCACGAAAATGGGGAAATGACTGAGGTCAACGCTTCCCTCGGCGACGGGAAGATTGTTTTCCAGGGCGATGTGTTGGGCCTGAAGGAATCCGTGGGTGCGGTTGGCGCCTTTGGGGACGCCGGTGGTGCCGGAGGTGAAAGTGACCAATGCGGGGTCGTCCAGGGAACGGGTCTCCATTGGAAAGGGTTCCGGGCAAGGGAATTCGCGCAGGGGGATGGCGCGGAACATGGGCGTTTTGCCGATTCTGATGCGGTGGGGGATGCGGCGAAGCACCCGATGGCGGCATAAAAACACTGCCGCCGCCGGGGGGGCGGCGAACCACTGGGGCCGCATGCTTTCGCAGACCCCCGCCATTTGCCGGGGCGTGGACCAAGGATCGAGAAACACGGCGGCCCCGCCCGCGCGCCACAACCCCAGCAGCAACAGATACAATTCCGGCGACATGGGGACGAAAACCAGGGCCCGGTCTCCGGCCCGGAGACCATGTTTGCGAAACCCGGCGGCAATGCCTTCGACCCGGGTCTGCAGATCCGCGTAGGTCCAGTGCTTGAACCCTTTGCGCCCGGACCAGACCAACGCCTTGCGGTCCGGATGAATGGCGGCGCGGGTTTCCAACAATTGGGCGATGTTGCGCAACTCAACTGGAGGGATCTGACCCAAGTTGTTTTTCATAGAGGGCATATTGGCGGATGGTCTTGGCGGCGGGGTCGAATTTGGTGGAACTGTTGTCCGATTTCATCAGACAATGTCGCACGGCCTTGTATCCGCGGGACAGTGCGCGCTCGTAGACGGGCGCGAGTAGGGCGAGGCTGAGTCCGCGGCCCTGTGCGGACGGCAGAACGCCGACGGTTTTCACATGCAGGATGCCGCGGGCGTCTGGAAACGCGAATGTGTATCCGCAACGCCGTCCGTCGGGGGCAAAGGCGCTGACCACGAATTCGGGATCGATCTTGTCGCGCAGGGGTTGGTAGAGTTCGAGAAATTCATCGGGACCGATGGGGGTGTAGGCGTGGTTTTCCGCGAAAATTTCCAGGGTGATGCGGTGGAGATCGAGAATTTCGGCTTCGAAACGGGACATATCCAGATTTCGGAAGGAGAAGCCATTGCGCTGGCAGCGTTTGAAATACAGCGCGTATCGCGTGACGCATCCGTCGATGTCGGCGGTTTCGGTGCTCCGGTATCGGGCGCTTTTTTGAAAGTCCGCCGTTTCCAACGCCTCCGCATACCAGGGTTTGTTGTAGGGTTCCATGGGTACGGGCGGATGGTCAAAGCCCCCGCAAAGGATGCGGTAGCGATGCCAGGTGTCGCGGTTGACGGGCGCCCGCACCCGCCGAAAGCCTTTTTTCTTCAGATGAAGACAGGCCGCCAGAAGCAAGGCGGCAGCGGCTTCGATGTCCTCCGCGCAGTCAAAAAACCCGATCAGCCCCAAGCCGGGTTCGCGCTCCGGGAGGGCGGGGTTGTGGATGGCGGCGCAACGGGCCACGGCCTGATCGCCACGAAATGCGAGAAAGTAGGTTTCGGCGCCCGTTTGGATAAAAGGGTGTGACGGATCCAGGAGTTTGGTTTCCTGTAGCCGCGTGGCGGGGGCGTGTCCCGGATCCCCGGCATAGAGGCGTTCCGCTAGGTTCAGAAATTCGCTCCGCAGCGCCGGGTCGTCGGTGAAAGCCTGGATTCGAAAAGGGGAGCGTGCGGAGTTCATGATGGGTTTCCGGAAAAACATGCACGGATATCCAATGCATGCAAGGCTTCAAATTCGATTTTTGCTTTTCAGGGGGTGTGGCGCGGTTGTGGGGCAATGCCTGACGCGGATCATTTTCGCTTCGCGCCTCGGGGCAACATGGTGGCGGGCATGGGACGCGAAAAGGTCGCGGAGCCCATGGAGCGAATGTCCTCCACGGTGTAGAAGACGTCGGGATCGCATTCGCGAATGGTTTTGAGCAATTTGGGGATGCGTTTTCGTTCCACGGCCACGAAAAAAATGTCCACCGGTCCCTGCGAACCTTGGGCGGTCACTTTGGTGAGCCCGTAGAGGTTGGAGGTCAGCGCCTCCTTGAGTTCCGGGGATTTGTGCTGGGTGATGATTCGCACGACTTGGTGGCCGAGGGCGACCTTTTCTTCGATGACCATGCCCAGGTAATTGCCTGCGGCAAACCCAAAGGCCCAGCCCAAATAACCGGCGATGTTGGAGAGGCTTTGCATCACCTGCGTGATGGCCACCAGCCAGATCAGCACTTCGACAAAGGCAATCGGGGGCACCAGCTTCCGCATGCCCTTCATAATGAGAATCTGGCGGACGGTGGACAAGGAAACGTCCAACAAGCGGGCAATGAAAATCAAAATCGGAATCACAATCCAGGCCATGTAGTCAAAATCATTCATGGCGGCGGTTCATACCATCCACAGTCAAGGGAATCGAGGGGAATTGCGGTGAAAACATTGCCGCGGATGTTTTCGGATTTGGAGGGTGCGAAGGGGGGTGAGAAAGTGTGGCTGAAAAGCCTGGACATGGGAAAAAGCCTTCGGGGGAAACCGAATGACTTTTTGAAAGGGGACTAGATCCAAATTCCAAGACAAGAAGGTCAACATTCGCAACTCGTTACTCCAAATCGCAAGGAGTGCATGTATTGCGGGTTTGTTGGCGTGGGAGCGCCTTACGGTATCAGTAGGCCGAAACGTATCAACTCGCGCGTCAGTTCAGAGAGCTTCGAAGCCAAATCGACATCCCGGGGGACTATTTTTTGTTTTTGTATTTCCTCCAAAAGGGTTCGGGGCGGGAGACCGTTTCGGGCATGTTCCAGAAGGCGAAGGATGGTTTCATCCACCTGGCCGTCGTAAGAAAGCGCGGCGGGCGAGGAAAGTTCCAGGGTGATGCGGTTCCAACTTTGGTCCAAGCGCATCCATACTCGCGCATGCACCCCAGCCGGGACTTGATAATTCCGCTCCAACAGGCTCCCGGGGGCTGGTTTGTGTTTTTGCAACCAGCTTTCGTTGTCCAGCAAGCGCAATACGTCCTCTCCCGCGTCGGGGACGGGCAGTCCGGTGTGCCGGGAGTCGGCGCGGCGCCACGGGACCTCGTCCGCGTCGGCGGGTTTGCGAATCACCATATAGCCCGCACTCACCCGCCGGATGTTTTGTTCCCGATAGTGCAGGATCCAGCGTTTCAGTTCCGCTTCGGCTGCTTGAGCGCCCGCATGGCGGGGATCGTGTTCGATCCACCGCCATGCGTAGGTTTCCGGCACATCGCAATCGGTTTGGTTTAACCAGCATTGCACGGGTTGTTCCTTCAGCCAGGACATGGGGCTGTTGCGCCAGTCTTCGTCGGTTTGGTGCCCCCAGTTCAGCAGTACAACGGCGACGCCGCCGGGGCGAAGATGGTTGGCTGCCCGCGAAACCACCGATTGACACAGGGAAACGCCGGTGGAGGTTTCCCGATAGGTCTGGCTCCCACCGGGGGAGAGCACATAGGGCGGATTGGAGAGAATCAAGTCGAATGGCCCCCCGTCGTCTGCGGCGTCAAAAAAGTCTCCCGGACGCAAACAAACATTTTCGACGCCGGACAAAACGCCGTTTAAGCGCGCCATTTCCAATGCCCGGGGATTGACATCCGTGGCGACCACTTCCGCCCCCCCAGCCGCGAGTTGTCGGGAGAGCCAGGCCATGCCGCAACCAGCTTCCAGCACCCGTCCCCGGGCCAACTGCGGGGGAGCCAGATGAAGCAGTTGACGCGTGGAGGGTCCCACGCCCATGACCCAATCGGGGCGGTCGGACTGCTGGGAAGGAAAATCCGAGGCAACCCACGTGTTTCCAACGGGTTTCAAGCATACCTCTGCGCGCACAGAACCTTCAATTTGGCTCAGAACCCCAATGTCCAGCAAATCCTTGATTTGCCAATCAAGCAGTTCCATGGCCTGAGGGAGCGGCACCCCGTCTCCGAGATGAAACAAGCGGATTGCGGTGGCGAAAGGGTCGTCGCGTCCGTCGAGGGTTGCGCGGGCGGCGGCAATTTCTCTGGGCAGAACGGGTCCTCGAAGCTGAGGCGGGGTCTCGCCCAAGTTTTCCGCAGTGTATCCAACTTCTTTCAGACGCGAAATAAAACGCTTTGGCGTCCAACGCGCCAAAGCGGGGAAAAGCGGATTCCCGCTCATTTTTCGATGACGCGGTAAAACCCGACGGGCAGATGCGAGGGGAGAATCAGCACGCGTTCGTTTTCAATGATTTCCGGCTGTCCGCTCACCTCTTGAAATTCTTCCCGCAAATCATCGGTGAATTCCAAGGCATAGCGGATCCCGGGGGCGTTGAGCCATGACAAGCGCAACTGTCCGGTCGGGAGACTGTCGTCCCGCGCGAGGGTTACGGCGAACAAGTGCGGCGTGTCGGGGTCACGGGGCGTGTAGGTTCCGCTGTCGCCGGAAGCATTGACGTGGTTGAAGGTGCCAAAGGTTCCTTCCGTGTCATCCGCGTTTCCGGGCAGATAAATGTAGGTGACGGCGCGATAGACGAGTTCCAGGGTCTCCACAGGGGAATTTTCAGTGCCTCCGTCCCAATGCATGCGCCAATCCGCGACCATGACATTCTCCAACCGAAGGCGAACGCGACCGCCGGGGCTCGATGCTGAAACAGGAATGTTGAGATCCAGTTCCACCCATTCAAAAACCGTTTCCACTGCGACGTCCCCGGCGAGCAGGGGGGAGGCTTTATCCATGACGCGGGTCACGCCAAGACGCCCGAAGGTTCCGCCCTGTTCGTCGGAGTGAAAGAAAAAACCCTGAACCGGAGCCCATCCTTCAGCGTAGGCGGGATCCTGCGCGTTGCCAGGGCGCGGCGGGTCGAAACGTAACCAACCCGCCTCGGGTGCGTCGGACGCAACCCCAAAGCTGAAGCAGGCGAGACAGAGGATGAGCATCCTCACCGGCAAGGCGAGGCGCGGGCGCATCAGTCCGTCTCCGTTGACTGGCTGTCGACGGCCTCGGGCGGACGGTTTGTGACGGTCACGGTCACGGCGGCATCACTGTCAATTCCCGTGTATTGCCCGTGGATTTTCGGCGAATACGTCACTTTGATTTCTTCAAAGCTTAAGGAGATGGTCTCGGTTCGCACGGCCAAATCCGGTATGCCGTCCCCGTCCATATCTCTGTCACGGGCGCGGACATTGGATTCAACTCTGCCGACGCGTACCCCTTGGAGTTCAATTTCGAAGAAGATGATCACCAAAGGATCGGAACCTTCTTCTGCGGGGTAGGTTTTTGTCATTTGCAAAACCACTGGTGCTGGTGACTCTTCATTTGTAAATGCTTTCAAGAACAGCTTGGGGGAAGCTTTGTCCACTTCTTTGGTCACAACGAGGGTGTCAATATTGACTTCTCCTCCTCCTCCACCGTGGCCGGTTAATGCGGCGGGATTGCTGACTCCCCAGGAAAAGCTGAGAACATCGATTTCATCCCGGTGTTGTTCGCTGTTGGACTCGCCCTCCACGCCCTCAATTTTGAGAAATGCGTGATAGGCGGCTTGCGTTGGCGCCAAGGGCAACGCAACTAAAGGCGCGGAGAGCGCCATGAATTTGGAATGATTTGATATTTTCATAACGTCTTCATTAAACCCTCACGTATAGTTTCAAACAAGCTTTTTTTTATTTTATTTCAAAAAAGGGGCAACCCGGAAATATTGGAACTTCGATCTCCTTGCCGTTTCTCATTGAGCGATCCTCCATGAACGGGGTGTCGCTACATCCGTTTCATGTCCACCTCGCCCCGGACGGCGTTGACCATGCGGATGTTTTGGGCGCGGTCCAAGTCTTCGGGGTACAGGACTTTTTCCCGCACTTGTCCTTTTTCCAGGAGAATGGCTCGCGTGGTGCCGGGCAGGAGGCCGCTGCTTTGGGGCGGGGTAAGGCGGACGCCGTCGATTTCGAGGATGAGGTTGCCGATGGTGAATTCCATGAGTTCGCCGCGTTCGTTGAGGAGGAGCACGTCGTCCACCTCCGGAAAACGGGCCTTGGCCCGGGCGTAGTGTTCGCGCCGGGTGGTTTTGTCGCACAAATGCGGGTGGGTCGAGGGTGTGGGGACGCTGTCGACGCAAAAGGTCATGGGGGCGTCGGACGGGGTGGTCAACGGGGACGGCATCCAGGAAAAACGTCCGTCCACATCCGCGAGCAGGCGGAGCCGGGTGGGGGAGGAGAGGGTTCGGGTTTGCGCGTGGAATTCGCGATCCAGACGCTCGGGATCGAGCGCGAAGCCGAGACGCTCGGCGGAACGGAGCAGGCGGGTCCGGTGCCAAGGCCATTGGACACAACCGGCTTCGGGGGTCCAGCGCATGGTTTCAATGAGTTCGAAGGGCTGGGCGGGATGACGGATGATCTGGGCCTTGAGGCGGCTTTCCCGGAATTCCGCCGCCGGATCGCTGTCCCAGACGATGCCGCAGCCGGTATCATAGCGGAGGCGGCTGCGGGCGCGGTCGATGACGGCGGTGCGGATTGCGACGTTGAACTCGGTCACGCCGTCGCCGTACAGGCCGCCGATGGCGCCGGTGTAGATTCCGCGGGGGCCGCATTCAAGTTCCCGGATCCAGGCCATGGTGTTGCGTTTGGGGGCGCCGGTGATGGAGGCGCAGGGGAACAAGGCCCGCAACCAGTCCATGACCGTGGCGGTTCCGGCGGCCTCGATGGCGGAGGTCATTTGCACGAGGCTGGGATAGGTTTCCACGTTGAAAAGGCTGCCGACCTTTACGCTCCCGGTGTCGGCGACTTTTCCGAGATCGTTGCGGATCATGTCCACGATCATGACGTTTTCGGCACGATCTTTCAGGGACGTCCGCAGGGCGGCTTCTTCGCCGGGGGCGGCGGTGCCTTTCATGGGACGGCATTGGATGCGTCCGTTCTCCAATCGAAAAAACAGCTCGGGAGAGGCGCTGAGGATGACCCGCTCGCCTTCGTCGAAACAGGCCTGATGTCGGGCGGCCTGACCGAGGCGCATGGCCCGGAACAGACCGAGGGGATCGCCGTGGAAATCCGCATGACCGGGGCCGGTGAAGTTGACCTGGTAGGTTTCTCCGGCGGCGATGGCGTCGCGGATGCGGCGGACACGTTGGGAAAAGGCCTCTTCGTCGAGGGGGTACTGCCAATTTTCGCAGCTGAAGTGCCCGGGGGTCAACTCAGGAAGCCCCGGGTGTTGTTGTCGGTAGAGGGAAAAGCGGGCGAAGGGGAGGCCGGGTTGCGGGGGATGGACGCTGAGACGCGGGTCAAAGGCGGGGGCGGCTTCGTAGGCGATCCACCCGAGGGCGTGGAAGCCGCGGGCCTGCCAGGCTTCGGCTTCGCGGATCACGCCTTCGACCTCGGAAAGGCTTCGGGCCTCCAGCACTTTTTCCGGATTGCGGAAATGAACCCAGCGGGTTTTTTCCGCCCCTCCGGTTTGGGCATCCGTGCGTTGCAGGAAGATGAGACCGGGTTCACGCATGGGTCACAGCTTCAGCCGTTTGAAGAGGGGCTCGGGTATCCACCGGATGATGAGCATGATCCACCGCCAGAAAAAGGGAACGTAAGCGATGTCGCCCGCGGCGCGGACGAGGGCGCGGTGAATGCAGGCGCCGGCTTTTTCGGCGGAGACGAACAGGGGACCTTTTTCGATTTCGGCGGTCATGGGGCTGTCCACGAAACCGGGGAGCAGGGTGACCACGCGGATGCGGTGGGGGTGCATGCGGTTGCGGAGTCCCTGCAGGAAAACGTTCAGCCCGCCTTTGGCGGCGCCGTAGAGGTAATTGCTCTGGCGTCCGCGCAACCCCGCCACCGAGGAAATAACCCCGAGCGTGGCCGGTTTTCCCGCGGCTTCGAGGCGGTTGGCGATGTCGGTGCAGAGACGGAGAATGGAGATGAAATTGGTGTCCAGTTCGGCGACGGCGGCGTCGATGTCGGCTTCGCAACGATCCTGATCGGGCAGACTGCCGTGGGCAATGAGCACGATGTCCACCTGACCGAGAGCCTCGAATCCGGCGGCAACGCAGGGGGCGAGTGAATCGGGTTTGCGGGCGTCGTATGGGGGGAGTTCGTGAATGGCGGTGGCTCCCCGGACGCGGAGATCCGCGCCGATGTCTTGCACGCGGGTTTGGTTGCGCCCGGCAATGGCGATTGTGGAGCCCGCGGCGGCGAATTTGCGGGCGGTGTGTTCGGCCATGGCGGAGGTGATGCCGAAGATCAGGACGGAAGGGGGGCGGGGCTGGCTCATGGGGTTGCTTTCACGGGGATTGCCTCGACACGACGGGCGAAATCGCTTGAAAAGGCGGGGTCGATGTGGGCTTGGAAGAGATCGAGGGCGGGAAAACTTTGGCGGAAATGTTCGGGCGACATGCGGGCGTCCTTGGCGGGATACAGGGCCCCGCCGTTGGAAAACACGATCTCGTCGAGTTCGTGCATGAGTTTGCGGGTGCTTTCCCCGCGGTTGGGGAAATCGAGGGCCAGGGTCACGCCCGGACGCGGGAAGGAGAGCAGGCCTTCCGGAGGGGCATCGCCAAAACATTTCAAGACCGCGAGAAAAACGGATTCATCGCTTTCGGAGAGGGTGCGGAGTATCTCGCGCACCGGACTGTGAGGGCCGTCTCGGGGGACAACGAATTGGTATTGGTAGAATCCGCGCCGCCCATAGAGCTTGTTCCAGCCGCCCACGCCGTCCAGAGGGTAGAAAAACGGTGCGAAATGGGTTTGTTTTTGTTGGCGGTCCCCGCGCAGCTTTTGATGTTGCAAGAAATTGAGCAGTCGGATGCTTTGGCGGTTGAGGGCGACGTCCGGTGCGTGGAGGGGCACTTCGATGGGTTTGCGGAGTTTTTTCTCGCTGGCGGCGACCTCGGGTCCGGCGTGATTGCCTCGCATGAAGATGCCCCGTCCGAGCTGGTTCCCGGTGGCGAGGCCGTCGATCCAGGCGACGGTGTAGTCCCAGTGCGCGTCCGATTCGTCGGCGAGGTCAAAAAAGGAGGCCAGTCCGTCCATGCGGATGTCTTCGGTGTCCATCATGGGGTTGTGGATGGGCTGGAGCTGGAGTTCTGCCCGGGTGATCAGCCCGGTGAGCCCGAGGCCGCCGATGGTGGCCCGGAAGCGGTCCGCGTGGGAGCCGCGGGAACACCATTGGCGGGCGCCGTCGCTCCGAAGCAGTTCGAACCCGCGAACGTGGGCGCCGAAGGTGCCGGCGCGATGGTGGTTTTTGCCGTGGACGTCGTTGGCGATGGCGCCGCCGACGCTGACGAAGCGGGTGCCGGGGGTGACGGCGGGAAACCAGCCCAGGGGCACCGCGAGTCGGAGGATCGCATCCAGGGAGACCCCGGACTCGCACTGCAGGATCCCGGTGACGGGATCGAAGGAAATCCAGCGGTCGAGCCGGTCGGTCATCAACAGGAGTCCGTCGCCATTCAGGCACACATCCCCGTAACTGCGGCCCATGCCCCTGGGCAGGGCGCTTTTGTCCGGCGAGCGGGGCAGGGGGGCGTGCCGGGATCGGATGGTCACGGGAATCTGCGGGGCGGGACGCGGCAACAGTCCCCAGGAACGCAGGCTGTCGTCTTGTTTTGCGTCAGGTGCGGACATGGGAAGATTCCTTTGGGGGCAAGTCGGCCGGCGCATTTATCTGCGCAGGGCCCGCCAGCCTTCGCCTTCGATGCGCTCCACTTTTTCCAACACGGATTGGGTCAGGGATTGCTTGTAGGCTTTGATTTTTTCGCGCAGTTGCGGGTCGCGGACGGCGAGAATTTGTGCGGCGAGAATCCCGGCGTTTTTCGCGCCGTCCACCGCCACCGTGGCCACGGGCACGCCGGCGGGCATCTGCAAAATGGAAAGCAGGGAATCCCATCCGTCGATGCTGTTGCGGGATTTCACGGGGACGCCGATGACGGGCAGGGCGGAAATCGCGGCCACCATGCCGGGGAGGTGGGCGGCGCCTCCGGCGCCCGCGACGATCACCTGAATGCCTCGGGTTTCGGCTTCGGCGGCATAGGTGAACAGCCGTTCGGGGGTGCGGTGCGCGGAAACGATGGAGACCTCCACGGGGACGCCGAGGTCTTCGAGAAATTCGGCGGCTTCTCCCATGATGCGGAGATCGGAATCGGATCCCATGATGATGCCGACGAGGGGGGATGTGGAGCTGTCGTGGTTCATGTTTGGGCTTTCAATTGAGGTTTCAGGGCGCGGGCGCATTCAATGGCCCGCTCGAGGCTGGCGTCGAGCACGGTGAGATGTCCCATCTTGCGGAAGGGACGGGTCTCGTGCTTGCCGTACAAATGGAGAAAGGCGTCGGGTGCCCGCAGCACCGCCTCCACGCCCGCATAGCGGACGGGTCCGGCATGGCCTTCTTCGCCCAGGAGATTGAGCATCACCGCCGGGGAACGCAGGGCGGTTTCGCCGAGGGGCAGGTTTAAAATGGCCCGCAAATGTTGTTGGTATTGGGACGTGACGCAGGCTTCGATGCTGTGATGACCGCTGTTGTGGGGCCGGGGGGCGACTTCGTTGATGAGGAGATTGCCGCCGGTGTCGATGAACATTTCCACCGCCAATAAACCAACCAGATCGAAGGCCTCAATGGTGTCCCGGGCCAATTTGCGGGCGGCTTCGGCCAGTGCCGGGGGGATGCGGGCGGGGGCGGCGAGAAATTCCACCAAGTTGGCTTCGGGATGGAATTGCATCTCCACGGGATCGTAGGTGACGACTTCGCCGGAAGGGGACCGGGCCGCGATGACGGAAATTTCGGTCCCGATGTCCACCGCATCTTCCACCACGCAGGGACCGGGCAGGAGTCGGTCGAGATCCGAAGCGTTGCGCAGCATTTGTACGCCCCGACCGTCATAGCCCTCGGTGCGCTTTTTTTGCACCTTGGGGAACGCTGGATTGTCCCGGCGCAGCGCTTCGGGTCCGTCATAGAGTTGATATGGGGAGGTCGGCAGACCGTGTTCGTCGAAAAACCGCTTTTGCAATCCCTTGTCCTGAATGATTTTCAGTGCCCGGGGTTGGGGATACACCGCCTTGCCCTCCGCCTCCAAACGTTCCAGGGCGCGGACGTTGACCTGCTCGATCTCGATGGTGAGCACATCGCAGTTTTTTCCGAAGGCCATCACCGTCTCCTCGTCGCGGAAGTCCCCGGTTTGGCAATGGGTGCAAAGGTGGGCGGCGGGCGCGCCGGGGGTGGGATCCAGCATGTGCAGGGTCAAATCCCATGGCGAGGCCGCCTGGGCCATCATTTTTCCCAGTTGACCGGCCCCGAGCACGCCCAGAACTTTTTTGCTTCCAAAAAATTGACTCATATGCATCTCCTCATGGGGGCAAGCATAGCAAAAAGCGTCAGGGTTTCGAGCATATTCGATGACGGGCTTCCGACGCTTTCCTTCTTTCTGAGTGGGAGCGATGGGGGAAGGGAGTACCGACGGTGTCCGCCATCGCCGCGAAGCGCGAAGGAGGATCGCCGTATCGGGTTCAAATCCATCCACCGCCTCACAACCCTCAAGTGGAACGAATGGCAAAACAAGATGGGGGGCGGAATGCGTCATCCCCCGTTCGCGGGGCGAAGAGCGAGGAGTTGGGCGCGGCCATGCACCCCCGCCTTGCGGTAAACGGAACTGAGCTGGGTTTTGACGGTTTGCAGGCTCTTGCCCAATCGTTCGCTGATCCCGGTGTTGGTCAGGCCGTCGCAGACGAGATGGAGGATTTGCATTTCTGCCGGGGTCAGCTTGAGGGCGAGTTGTTGCCAGGGATCGACGGTCCTGGAATCGGCGTGTGTCTCGGTGAAATCCAGGTGAAACATCGGCAGACCGCGGAGGGTCATGGGGCGGAGTAGAGCGGTGATGACGATTTGTTGTCCGGGAAGATCGGGGTGGGGCAGGGTTCGGCTTTCTTCGGGCGGAAGTTTCTCGTAGCGTTGGAGTCGGGATTCGATTTCATCGCGCAATGCCGTGAGCGCGTCCTGCAAAGGCGGGGGCAGGTTTTCACATGTGTCGCCCCGGCGGGTGTTCTGGGCGCGGGACCCGCCCCAGTCCGTGAGCCGGGTCCAGGCGGACTTGTTGCAAAACATCACTCTGAAATTCCAGTCCAACAACAAACCCGGATTAAAAAATTCCCCGAAACGGGTTTCCATTTCTATGCGGGCGGCCTGGTTCCATGCGTGCTGGAGCACCCGTTCGCAGGCGGTTTCAAAGTGGGGAAGCAACCAGCGCATACGTCCGAATTCCGTTTCGGTGAATGCCGGGGCGTCGGCGGGGCGCATGACCGCCAGCGAGGCGCGGGGTTTGCCGTCCACCAGCACGGCAACGGCGCACATGTCGCCAAACCCGTCGGGCCGCAGGTGGTTTGTCGCAAAGGGCGAGTTCAGCCAGGCCTCGCGATTCGGATACAGGCGGGAGGCCGCAAAGACCGGGTCCCCGGGAAAGCGGGTGAAATATTCCTCCACCAGCGGGTTGGTCATCAGGGACAAGAAAGTCTCGGGGCGCATGCGTTTGTGAAAGTTTCCCGTGCTCCACACATGTTGGGGGCGGAAATGAATCACGTTCAGCGTCATCATCGCGGCGCTGCTTCCGGTGATGGCCAAAGCCAAGCTTTCCGCCGCGCGCCAAAGGGTTGCCGGGGTCTCCGCGCGGTGCAAGCGCAACAAACGCTTGTCCAAACTGCCGCACACTTCGCGTTCTCCATCCCGAAACCCCAGGTCGGGGCTGGGGAAAGAGTCAACTGTTCGTGCGCTTCTGGCAGTTGCCGGGTTCATATTGCATAGAAAGTATGTATGGAATATTCCGTTGTCCAGAGGGAATTGCATGGATTCGCCTGTTTTACAACTTTTGGGCGATAGCATTATTTGTTTTGATATGGTAAACTATTGCTTATCTATAGATAAAAACTATCATGTGAGTTGACGGATCCTTGTGAAGGAAAGAACTGATGAAGCTCGTTTTACCAATCTTTTGCCGCCAAATGTTTTTGGGGCTATTGTGGGCT
>PXAS01000158.1 GCA_003565815.1 PVC group bacterium | reverse complement strand
CCGACCAAACCGTCGGCGGCAGATTGCTGAAATAAGATGACTTCGGAACCAACATGAGAAAACCCTACCCCGCCACCCCCAACCCGTCAAGCCGAAATCTCTATAAAATACCTGTTGCTATAACGCCTTGCTATAACGCCATGACCTCCCGAGCCAGTAGTATAAAATACTGTTGCTATAATGGTGTGGACAGGATTGTCCGCGCTCCGTTTGGCCAATGCCCGTTTCCAAGGAAAGTCGGCACAGTTATCCGTCGATTGGAAACTGACACGAACTCTTGCCAAGCGTCTTTTCGGACGGTATGTTCCATCCATGAACCTTTACCTTGTTTTCGTACTTGCCATTCTGATTGGATTCGCCCTTTTTGATGCTTGGATTCATTGGCTGAATCTCAACGCCATACAACCCGACATTCCCGAGGAATTCGCGGACGTCTATGACGCCGAAAAATATGCCCGCAGCCAGGAATACCTCAAGGACAGCACCGGGTTCGATATTTTTTCCGGCCTGTTCAAAACCGCCGTGCTCGCGGGGTTCATCCTTGCGGGCGGGTTTGCTTGGATCCACCGCATTGCCGCCTCCAGCAGTGACGGCATGATTCTCCAGGGCCTGGCTTTCGCGGGGGTGCTGATGCTTTTGAGCACCCTCTTCGGGTTGCCCTTCAAAATTTACGACACCTTTGTTCTCGAAGAAAAATACGGCTTCAACAAAACCACGCCCAAAACCTTTGTCACCGACATGATCAAAGGTCTCCTGCTCACCGCCATCATCGGCGCCCCGCTTTTCGCGGGCATCGTCTGGTTTTTCGATGTGGCCGGCGGACACGCGTGGTGGATTTCCTGGGGGGTGGTCACCGCCGTGCAACTGCTCATTCTCTACATCGCCCCGGTGTATATTTTGCCCCTGTTCAATAAATTCGAACCGCTTGAGGAGGGCGAATTGCGCACCGCCATCGAGGCCTATGCCCGGGAACAGGGCTTTCATGTGCAAGGCCTCTTCAAAATCGACGGTTCCCGGCGCAGCACCCGTGCCAACGCCTATTTCACCGGGTTCGGACGCAATCGGCGCATCGCCCTCTTCGATACGCTCATCGAAAAGCATTCCGTGGAGGAATTGGTGGCCATTCTCGCCCATGAAGTCGGCCACGCCAAATGCAAGCACATCCACAAGCAACTCGCGGCGGGCATTCTCAGCACCGGGATCATGTTCGGGTTGCTTTCCCTGTTCATCCGTCAGCCGGAACTGTACACCGCCTTCGGGCTTCCCGGCGAAGCGCCCCTGCCCATCTACGCGGGGTTGATTTTCTTCGGATTTCTCTACGCCCCGGTCTCCTCCGTCATCGGCATCCTCACCCAGGTGCTCAGCCGCAAGTTCGAATACGAGGCGGATGCCTTTGCCGCGAAAACCACCGGGGCCTCGGCTCCGCTCGTCAATGCCCTCAAGCGCCTTTCCGTGGACAACCTCAGCAACCTCACGCCCCATCCCTGGCTCGTTTTCCTGGAGTACAGCCATCCGCCCGTCCTGCGGCGCATTGATGCCCTTCGACAAGTGCCCCTGCCATGAATCTCGCCGCAAAGCCAGCCAGGAAGCCGGTGAGGGAGCCGTCCATGAAACCGCCGCCGAGGCCGGGCATCACCGTGGCCAAAGTCATTTTCGTTTTCGGTTTCATCGTGCTTTTTTTGGGCACGGGATGGGAAACGGGCGTCACTGGAAAAGACGAGTATTGGGTCACGCTCCGCACCCCATTGGAAATGATGGAGCGGGACTCTTATTGGACCCTGTGGCTCAATGACGAAGTCCGCCTGCAAAAGCCGCCCCTGATCTATTGGGCCATCATCGGGTTTTACCGGCTGTTCGGCATTCAGCTTTGGGCCGCGCGCTTGGTGGGCGTGCTCAGTGGCGCGGGCATGGCCGTCCTCACCACGCTCCTCTACCGTCGTCTGTTCAAAGGCAACGGGTTTTTGGCTGGCATCGTCGTTCTCGCCACCGCCGGAGTGGCCGTGGAGGGTCGGCGGGCCATGCTGGACATGCCCCTGGGCCTGTTCACCACTTGGTCGGTGTATCTCTGCGTGGCCGCCTGGCAGGACAAGAAAGCCTGGCTCTGGGGCGCGGCGGGCGCGGCCCTCGCGGGGGCGACGTTAGCCAAGGGCCCGCAATCCCTCCTGTTTCTCCTGCCCGCGCTGATCACGGGTTTTGTGCTGATGCGTCCGCGTCCGGGCCTCAAAACCCTCTGGAAACCCGCCCTGCTCTTCGGCGGAATCTTCCTGATGCTGTCCCTGCCCTGGCCCCTTTCCATGCGGGCTTTGCACGGGGAGTTTCTCGAGGAACTGAACACCCAGATCGTGGACCAGCGCCTCAGCCGTGTCAGCCTGAAATCCCCGATCAACGCCCTTTCCTCGGTGCTCCTGCTCACTTTCCCGTGGAGTTTCGTGCTCGTTGCCGGCCTCGTGCTCGCCTGGCGGAAAGCCCATCCGCTGCACGACAAACGGGTGCTATGGCTGATCGGCTGGCTATTGCTGAGCGTATTGCCCTTCTTTTTCATGCGCTCCTTCGAACGCTACATGATCCCCATTCTCCCTTGCGCCTCCCTGCTCATCCACGTCACCCTGGAACGTCTCGGCGACCGCCCCCGCAAAATCCTCCTCCGCGTCTCCGCCATCCTGCTCGCCATCGTCGCCCTGGTTTTCTCCCTCTTCGGCATGTGGTTCCACCTGACCTTTTACAGTTCCCTGTTCACCATTTGCATGACCATTTGGTTGCTGTGGACCGCCTTCACCGAAACCCGTCCCGACCGTCCGCTGATCGCCGCG
Source organism: PVC group bacterium (assembly GCA_003565815.1). GTDB lineage: Bacteria > Verrucomicrobiota > Kiritimatiellia > SS1-B-03-39 > UBA6053 > PXAS01. Next base: position 2,571 of record PXAS01000158.1, on the reverse strand, counting down.
GTCTGGGTCTTCGCCTTCGTTCTCGGCGTGGTGTATCCCCGTCTCGGCGTCAACGCCCTTCCCGATGAAATTCCCTGGGACGACCTGCGCCAACACCCCGTGGGCATCTACAGCCGCTATTCCCAACCCGCCATGCTCTCCATGCGCTTGGGGCGCAGCGTGGATTTTGCCCGCGAGGACCGCCTGGTCGCCGATGGATACCACGGCTACATCTTCACCACCCGCGACCAGTATCGCGACCCCGAGCGGGTGGACACCCTGCACCACGCCCTCACCTCCGCCGGCATTCCGTATGAAATCGCCGGACGCTATCCGGTCTTCTTCAGTCGCCGAACCTGGATTCGTTTCGCCGCCCCGGAAAGCGGTCCCGACGAGTGGCGGGAAGCCTTTCGCACCCGAAATTTGGAGGGACTCAAGTCCGAAATTCTCTTCGTCCGCACCGGAAATTTGGTGGAAACCCCCTGATTTCAGCCCCAAAACCGGAAAAACCCGCATTTTTATGCGTTTTTTATGATTTTTTAGATTGCAAAGCGGTTCAGAGTTGGAAAACATGACCCATCGGCACGACACCGACTTTTTCGGTGCACCGATCGAACGTGAAAACGCAACCCTCATAGGAGAAATTAACATATGGCAGCCAAGCCCCTCACCAAGACCCAGACCATCGCCACCATCGCCGAAAACACCGGCCTGACCAAAAAAGACGTCACCCAAGTGATCGACGAACTGGTGCAACTTTCCTACAAACAGGCCAAAGTTGGCTTCACCATTCCCGGTTTGGGCAAACTGGTGGTTCAGAATCGCGCCGCCCGCACGGGACGCAATCCCGCCACCGGCGAAACCATTCAGATCCCCGCCAAAAAGGTGCTGAAGTTCCGCATTGCCAAGGCCGCGAAAGACGCGACCGGTTGCTGAACAAACGGACTTTCCCACGAAAGTGCGATACCGCGGAGGTTTCCTCCGCGGTTTTTCTTTTGCCTTTTTCCAAAATTGGGACATAAACGAGCTTACATGAACCAGACGTCCTCCCTCACAGAACCCTCCATTGCCGAATTGTTGCGCAAGGCGGAACGGCCCTTGCTTTCCTACGAATTCTTCCCCCCGAAATCCGAAGCGGGGCTCCTGTCCCTGCAGAACGCCGTGGAAGGCCTTCGCCATACCCAACCCGATTTCGTCACCGTGACCTACGGCGCCGGCGGGTCCACCCAAAAGCTCACTTTCGAAGTGGCCGAATTGCTCCGCCGTTTCCAGTACCGGCCCGTCATGCCCCACCTCACCTGCGTGGGCGCCGCCCGCGGCGAATTGGAAGTCCTGGCCGACCAAATTCACGGGGACGGATACCGGAACATCATGACTTTGCGCGGCGATCCGCCCAAAGGCGAAAGCCGGTTCGTCCCGCCCGCCGACGGACTCTCGTGCGCACGCGATCTCGTCAAACTCCTCAAATCCCGTCACCCCGACTTTTGCCTCGGCGTGGCCGGCTATCCCGAAGTTCATCCCGAAGCCGTCAGTCCCGAAGCGGAAATGGACTATCTCAAGGAAAAGATCGACGCCGGCGCCGAATTCATCACCACCCAGATGTTCATGGAGAACAGCCATTTCTACGCCTTCATGGATCGTTGCGAAAAAGCCCGCATCCAAGTGCCCGTGCTCCCCGGCATCATGCCCGCGCTTTCCCTCGGACAAATCAAGCGCATACTCGGCATGTGCGGCTCCGTCCTCCCCCCCGAACTCGAAAACCGCCTCATCGCCGCCGGGGACGACGCGGAAAAAGCCATGCAAACCGGCATTCTCTGGAGCATGGAGCAGATCGTGGACCTCTTGCAAAACGGTGTTCCCGGCATACACTTGTACGTTCTCAACCAAATCCGTCCCGCCATGGCCTATCAACTGGCCCAAACTTTCATTGAAATGACCCGAGGATGATCCGATCATGAGCCAAGAAGTGTGGAAAGAATTCGAAGACAACCAAATCACCCACAGCGCCGCCCATTATCTCATGGCCATCAAAACGCTGTTGGAAGACAACGGCTATGCCCGGGTCACGGATATCGCCAAAGCGCTCAACATCACCCGCGGGAGTTGCTCCATTTCCCTCAAACCCCTCAAAAAAAGAGGCTTTGTGGTCGAGGATGACAACCGCTTCCTCAAGCTCAGCGAAGAAGGCCAGCGTCTGGCCGAACTGGTGGAACTCAACGACAAGCTTTTGGAAATACTCTTCGGAGAAGTCCTCGGGGTGGATCCCGAACAGGCGGAAATCGACGCCTGCAAAATCGAACACCTGCTCAGCATCGATTCCAGCACCCGGCTCTCCGCCTTTGTCAAAGTCTGGCGCAGCAACGCGCCCGAAGTCAAAGCCTTCAAAAACCTGCTCTCCAAAGCCAAGGCGGACTGTTCCGGGGATTCCGAGACCTGCGCCATTTGCCAGTCCATCTGCATCCAGCCCCACGGATGACGCTTCCGGACAACGGATGGAAGGATAAATAACACCAACGGATGGCTGCGCCGGACAACGGATGGAAGGATAAATAACACCAACGGATGGCTGCGCCGGACAACGGATGGAAGGAT
>PXAS01000099.1 GCA_003565815.1 PVC group bacterium | reverse complement strand
CCTTCCCCGCTTTCTCCCCGGCCTTGATTTCATTCCAGTTTTTCAGGACTTCATCGGAATCGGCCACCTCCACATCGCCAAAAACATGCGGATGACGCCGCACCAGCTTGTCGGAAATGCTTTTGGCCACGTCCTCGAATTCAAACGCCCCCTCCTCTTTGCGCAATTGGGCGTGAAAAACAACTTGCAAGAGCAAATCGCCCAGTTCCTCGCAATGATCCTCCACGTCCCCCCGGTCAATCGCATCCAGAACTTCGTACACCTCCTCCACCGCATAGGGACGCAGGGTTTCCAAGGTTTGTTCGCGGTCCCAGGGACAGCCGTTCTCCGACCGCAGGGTGTGCATGATTTCCAAAAGACGTTCGATTTGCGACATGATCAGGCCCCCCGCAAAAGAACCCACTGCAGGTAAAGATACAAGACCGGAAACGCGAACAACAGACTGTCCAGCACATCCAGCAAGCCCCCCATGCCCTTGATCCAATGCCCGCTGTCCTTGATGTCCGCGCCCCGCTTCAGCATGGATTCCACCAGATCCCCCAAAATGCCGGCCACGCCCAGCAGCACGCCAAGAATCACCGCATCCCCCCACCCGAACACCATCCCGCTGATCGTCTGCTTGAAGAGGGCGAAATAAATCAGACTGACGGCGGTGGACGCACAAATACCCCCAAAAACGCCCTCCCAGGTTTTGGCGGGACTGATTCTGGGGATGAGTTTGTGTTTCCCGAAAGCCGACCCGGTGAAATAGGCGCCGATGTCCGTGAATTTGATCACCAGAATCCCGTAAAACAGCAACATGCGGCCATCGCCGTGGGAGGGGCCGCGTCCCAAGACCAAAATCAGCAGCAAAAATTGCATCAGCCCCGGGGCATAGGCCACCGCGCAAAACGTCCCGGTGAGCTTTTCGAGGGATCGGCTTTGGTCCCTGCGAAAGAGACAGCCCAAAAAAATGGCCCAGGCCGACAAGGCGGGCATCAGCCCATAGACAATTTTCCACTCCGGGACGGCGGCGCCAAGCCAGGCGGCACCCATCCAGAGCAGTCCCACGATCATGGCCGTCCACTTCAAGGCCGGATATTTGGCGGCATTGAGCAGATCCACGGTTTCAATCACGGCCAGGGCGCAAAGCACCAGGATAAACAGTGCGATCACCCAGGTGGGGGCGAAAAAAGCCATCAGGGCCACCAGGCCCATGAACGAAAAGCCGCTGATCAGCCTATGCTTCAACATGCGGCCAGCCCTCCGAAACGCCGCGACCGTTTCGCGTAGATTTCCAGGGCCTCTTCGAATTGCGCTTCCCGAAAATCCGGCCAGAATTGAGGCATGAACACCAATTCCGCATACGAGAGCTGCCACAACAAAAAGTTGCTGATGCGCTCCTCGCCACTGGTGCGAATCATCAAATCCGGATCCGGCAGGTCGGGCGCGTACAAATGCGCGGACAGGGTTTCGGCTTCAATTTCACCCGGTTGCAAGTCGCCGTTGCGGACTTTTTCGGCAATGGCGCGCACCGCGTCGGTCAACTCCGCCCGCCCGCCGTAGCTGAGCGCCAGCACCAACTGCTTTTCGGTGTAGGAGGCGGTGGCTTCCATGACCCGCTCCAATTCAGCCAAGGTTTTGGGCGGCAAATCCCCCAAGCGCCCGATCGCCCGCAAGCGGCAGTTGTTTTCGTGCAAGAGATGTTCGTGTTTGCCGAGAAACCGGGGCAGCAGGTTCATCAGACCATTCACTTCGGCGGCGGGACGGCTCCAGTTCTCAACGCTGAAGGCATACAGCGTCAGGATCTCCACCCCGAGATTGCGGGCCGCTTTCATGACCGCGCGCACCGATTCCGCCCCCTGTTCGTGGCCCTTGATCCGCGGCAGTCCCCGTTCGCGGGCCCAACGTCCGTTGCCGTCCATGATGATGGCGACATGCCGGGGCACTTTGCTTTCCGTCGCATCCATGGTCATTCAGCCGCGGAACTCCGCGGGCGCCTTGGGGGTGAGAATGGTTTCGTCGCGCTTCGGACCCACGGAAACCAATCCGGCGGGCGCACAGGTCAGCTCTTCGAGACGGTGAATGTAGTTCCGGCAAGCTTCGGGCAGGTCTTCCCAGGTCCGACAGGCGGTGGTGGGCGTTTTCCAACCGGGCATCTCCTCGTACACCGGCTTGCAGGCGGCAAAGCGGTTGATGTGCCCCGGCAAAAATTCAATCACTTCGCCGTCCAGTTCATAGGCGGTGCAGATTTTGATGGTGTCGAAATCATCCAACACATCCAGCTTGGTGATCGCCCACCAGTTGATGCCGTTCACCATGACCGCATATCTGGCGACCACGGCGTCAAACCAGCCGCAACGCCGCGGACGTCCGGTGGTGGCCCCGAATTCATCCCCGATTTTGGCGATTTTCAACCCGGTATCATCATCAAGTTCGGTGGGAAAAGGCCCCTCTCCCACGCGGGTGGTGTAGGCCTTGGCCACGCCGATGACATCCTCGATTCGGTTCGGCGGCACCCCGGTTCCGGTGGCGGCACCCCCGGAAGTGGTGTTGCTGGAGGTCACATAGGGATAGGACCCGTGGTCGATGTCCAACATCGTGCCCTGGGCGCCTTCAAACAAAATCTCTTCGCCTTTCAACACCGCGGTGTTGATCAACAGGGTGGTGTCGGTGATCAAGGGTTTCATGCGTTCGGAGGCGGCCAGCACCTCGGAAACGACCGCTTCCGGATCCAGAGTCGGACAGTGATGCCCCACGAGCGTCTCGTTGTGCTCGCGGATGTTCACCCGCAACCGTTCCTCGAAATCCGCTTCCAGCATGTCGCCGGCCCGCAAACCGATCCGCGTCATTTTATCCGCGTAGGCCGGCCCGATTCCCCGCCGGGTGGTGCCGATTTTCACCGAGTCCTTGCAATCGCGGTTTTCCCGGGCGCCGTCCAGGGCGCGGTGATACGGCAGGGCCAATTGGGCCCGGTCGGAAATCCAAAGCCGTCCGGAGGTATTCACCCCTCCGGCGTGCACCTCATCCAATTCCTTGAGAAACCCGGCGGGATCGATGACACAGCCATTGCCCAGGATACAGGTTTTCCCTTCCCGCAGAATTCCGCTGGGAATCAGATGCAGCACATATTTGCTGTCCCCCACTTTTACGGTGTGTCCGGCATTGTTTCCGCCCTGAAAGCGCGCGATCCAACTCGCGCGCTCCGTGAGCACATCCACAATTTTGCCTTTGCCTTCGTCGCCCCATTGTCCGCCTATCAGCACTCGGGTTGCCATCTGGTTGATTGCCTTTCTTTGCGTCTAAATTCAACAGGGCCGACCGAACGCGACCGACCCTGAACGAGAAGACGCATCCCTAAACGATCCATCGCCCATGGTCAACCGGATTTCCACTGGAACCGAAAAAGGTTTTCAGTCCTCGGGCTCTCCGCCTTCGCTTTGCAACTTCGCGAACATCTCCGACATGTCCTCGGTCTGCGCCCAAACTTCGCCATCCACATAAACCGGCGCCCCGGTGCGCACCGACAACACCATGCAGTCACTGGGCCGGGCGTCAATTTCAAGGAAGTTACGCCCCAGATCATTCTCCTGGGCCAAATGCAACTTGGCAAAATACGTGTCCTCCTGAAAATCGTGGATCATCACGTCGGTGACCTTTACCCCCAATCCATCAAAGGCGGACAACATGAGGTCGTGGGTCAAAGGCCGCGGGGCGGATTCCCCATTCATGGCCATCGCAAGGGCGCCCGCGACCACCGTGTCAATAAACACACACATGACCTTGTCCTCCGTCCCCAGAAAAAGGGCCGCGCCCCCCGGCGTGGGAATCAAGGCCTTGATTTGAATCTGGACGGGCGGAGTATTCATCAGGGCGATTCGGGCGGGGAATCCTTGGCGGGCGGATCGTCGGAAGGCGGGGGCGGCTCCGCGACCTTTGGTTTCTGCGCGGGCGTTTCGGGTGGGGGGGCACCGGAGGCCTGCGCGGCCTCGGGCGCCGGCACATCCCCGGGTCCTTCCGCAGCCAGGGGGGCGGGCGGTTCGCTGGGCGGCGTCCACTCCTTGATGCCGTCTTTGATCTTGCGGAATTTGCCGCTGGCTTTTTCCAAGCGGGCGTCCCAAGTCTCATCAATGGTCTGGCCCTTGGCGCACACGTGGAACTTGGTCATGATCATGATCAAAAACAGGGGGTGCAAAAAGGCCTTGTCAAAGTTCCAGGCCATGAGAAACGCGATGAACACCACCCAACCAAACAGTGGGCCCGCATCGCCGACCAAGGCCACAAACGCGAAAATTGGCAGAAAAAAGGCCAGCCAAACGACCAAGACCAACACTTTTTCCAAGAGAACGATGCCAATGGAGGTTTTCAGGATTTCCTTGGCGTTTTGCGCATAGTAGATCAGCCCGTCCCGTCCGGAACGCCATGGGTTTGAATCTCCGCGGGCCAAATTGTAACTAAAAATGGTTTCATCAATGTAAGTGGTCATGGCTTTGATGACGACCCCAACCACTTTGGTGAGGTTTTTCACCCCCGGAATTGGAATCAAACCGCCAATGAAGTTCAAAGTTCCGTTGAAGGCCCGCACCACCCCGGCAATCAGCAAGTCCAGGCCAAAGAGTACGTTGACCTCTTTGAAGCGTGCGGTCACCACATCCTTGCCGTACGCAAACATGTTTTTGTCGCCATTGCCGACTTGGTTTTTGGTGACGATTTCCGTGAGCACCGCGATGTGGCCCGCCTTGATCAGATAGAGGAAATACCGCAACACGGTGTACCAAAGGTAACCGTACCCGCCCGCGCCGGCCAGAATCCACCCCCAGCCAAGGATGGTGGTGAAAAAGTTTTCACGACTCAGCAGGAAACCGCCCCCGCCGAGGGTGCCCCCCCACCACAGGACGGACCCCAGACTGAAGGCGAATAGGATCCCGAAACGTACCAAGGCATAAGGCAGTGTTTTGCGAAGCAGACCCAATGCCGTGCCCACGCCGGCCTTTTCAATCGCCAAGGGATAAGAATGACGGACCGGTTGGTCCGGATGACTGTAGGTTTCAGGGTTTTGATTGTTTTCCATGTCCGTTTCCAATGTTGTTTCCAAGGGGTATCGTTTTGGGGTGTATCGTGTTGTGATTTCCGTGAGCCGCTGCAAAATTTCCATGCAAAGCGCTCACAGGCGTTGCGTGGATACAATGTGAATGCAACCCCGGAAAAATGCAAGCGGATTTCGCGCGAAACTCAAGCACGTTACGGCTGATTTTTTGAGAAGATGGCAATCGGAGTTGTAAACCCGCTGATCCCTGCGGGGGGGCGCGAATGTGGAGAAAGATGCGAAGATTTTTTACCCTGCGGATGCTTCGCCGTCCTGCGGATTTTTTTGGGGGAAGGGAATTCTGCGAATGGCGATGCCGTCCCGCGAATCATTTGTCGTTTCCAGTG
>PXAS01000314.1 GCA_003565815.1 PVC group bacterium | reverse complement strand
TCCACGCATAGCCGTGGGTTTCAACCCACGGTTTCAGAGTCAGAAGGAAATTCCGTCGCGTAGTGACGGCTGACGAACCTGGAGGTTTCAACCTCAGCTGTGTGGTCGATGGGATTGAAATCCCCAGGTCCATCAGGCGACGCTACGCGGCGCACTCCATCGGACTGCCCCGCAACGTGGGTTGAAACCCACGTCTACGCGTCGGTCGTCGCTACGCGACAAAGCCAATGGATTCGCAAACGTGCGGGCCCCGCAGTCGCGGGATCCGCGCCGATACATGCCCAGTCCGGACGCAGGATCCGCGCAAGAGGAATCCGTATTTGGGCCGATTACAAGATCAGTACAGCACCATATATAGTGGCATTTACCCATTTATAATAAAAAAAGCACTTTATTTAGATTTACGCTTGATTTAAGTCATTTTCTTAAATATGAGAAATGAATCCTTGTTCTTTGAACCCTTGACTCAAGTTCTCATCATTAACATCCTTTCTCCCCTGCTACGGCAGACTTCGTGGGGATCATGATTCGCATCGAAGCAAATTTCACCGTGTTTCGTTGTCATTGTTCGTTTGATTGCTCGGGGTTTTTCCGGTCGTTTCATGCGAGAATCTGATCCTCCCATCGGCGAGCTTTCGTTCGCGGATGACTGCCGGGAAGCGTCTTGGCGTCACTCGACACTCGCATCGGGTTTCTCCGTCCCTGTCTCCCTGTGATTCCGGGCACGGCCGGTCACGTTCGCGTTTCGATGTCCGCTTTCTCGCTTCTCGCTCAAATCAAGTCCTCCATTACCGGAGGACAAACGAAACCCCATAAATCAGAAAGGAGGTGAAAAATGATGAGTAACTCAAGTTCTCTCAGAACAAGAAAAGGTCGATTGAATGATTGTCTTTGCAAATTGCAAAGACTTCAAGACAGTCTGCCGGATCGTTGCGGGGGGAACCTACTGCTTCAAAACGCGATTCAGTCGCTTGAAAACGAAGACGCTGAGCATGCCGATCGTGAGCTGACTGCCCTGTTGGCCTGTTCCGGTAAATATTCGTATGAAAGAAAACGCATCGTGGAATTGGTCTTAATTGAGCTGCGCTCAATTCCGAAACCGAACAGATGGTCTGTCGTTCTTAGAACGGCATGTCAAAAAATGTGCGCTTGGATTCTGTACCAGCTATGTAAAGCCCAGATGAAGCAGTGGTTCCCCCTGATTTATCGCTTATCATCCTCCGCCCCCATGCATCAACCCCTCCAAAATCTCACACCCTCAAGCCTGGCACATCTATTGTGTTGCCGGGAACCTAACCTGTGGGAACTTGCGGAAAAGGCCCCACGCCTTTACCGAATCAGCCACATTGAGAAATCCAACGGTGGTGTCCGCACCATCGAAGCCCCGGCTGCCGAGCTGAAAAAGGTACAACGTGCCTTGCTCGACAAAGTTTTCACCAAAATCAGAACGGATCCGTGTTTCTATGGTGTCAAGGGAACCCGCATGGTCGATGCCGTGAGACTCCACTGCGAAAAACCCATGGTGATGACGCTGGATATTCAGAATTTCTTCCCGTCAGTGACCATCCGGGAAGTGCGACACGCCCTTAGCACAAGAGGTGCGGAGCCGGAGTTGGTGGATCTGATCGCCCGCTTAACTACATACAAATGGAGACTTCCCCAGGGAGCCCCCACAAGCCCATTCCTGGCCGCAATGGCTTTGCAACCCTACATACGCAGGGTGAAAGATGCACTCGGTGCGCTTCCGGACACTGATATCTGCGTTTATGTGGATGACATTGCCATCAGCGGCCCCGATGGGATCGTGGCCACCTTAAATCCGATTCGAGCCGTTTTTGAACGCTCCCCGTTTACGCTTCATTCGGGGAAAACCAAGATCATGCGGTCAGGCTCCACGCAAGTTGTCCTTGGCGTGGAGATCCATGGGAAGCAACTGAAACCGACACCCGAGTTTTGCACAAAACTGACCGACCGCATCCAGTCCCATGGGAAGGCGCACCCAGTGGTCAGAGGCATGCTTGCGTTTCAGAGGAGTCTGAGACAATCGGCATAGAGCCAAAGACGAAACCACCTTCCTTTTAGGGTTGGCTCGTAGCGCAATGGATGAAATCCAATGATCTATCCTTCCAAAATAGACCAAACCCTGTGGTAGCTTTCACCTTTTTCACCCAGGGCCGCTTTCCATGCATCCATATTTGCTTCCCTCAAGCGTTGACGGGTCTGGTGTAAGGAGGTTGCAGAGTTTACATTGATGGCTGATGCCAGGGGTTCTGCTGCAGATCGTGGCACACCGAGCAGGCGCAAAGCAATGGCTTCATCACTGTTTACTCCGTAATATATTCTGGCGGGCAGGTTTCGGATGACGCGCTGCTGGGCTTCGGTCATCTCTTCCAGTGAATCGCCCAGGGTCAAGGATTGCAATGCCGACAAGCCCCAGGAAGCCGTCTGCGTCAGACGGCCAAAGACTTTCTTACAGCAATCCGTCATGGCATCTGCGGTATTTGTGGTGTCAGTTGCCTTGAAAAATTCATTGGCCATCTCTGTGAGGGGTTGACCATGGACCCAGGCGCAAACAATCCTGGACAGTTTGTCCCCGTCATTTCTGGTGCCGCCCGCGACTTCCCCGAGGTTCTCTCTGAGTTCGGGCACTTGGAGAAGCACCCCCATCATCCGACGCAGATCCTCGCGTCGGTTTGTAAACAGCTCCGGAGACCACTCCACATGGTTCAGCTTTTCCTCGTTCAGCCGGATCAAGGTATTACTGACGGACTCCCACGAAAATCCCGTCGAGTCCACAAGCTTTAAGGGCTTGCCCTTGATTCGCTCCGCGTAGGCATGCACGCCGGTCACCAGCTGATCCGCCCAGCCCCGGTGACTTTTCCGTAGTTCCTGAAACCCCAGGGTTCCGCGCAAGACCTGCTCCACCTGCGCGGCGAACTGTGCATGATCGTCGATTTGGCGGTACGTGTGCGCCAGATACTGAACAAAAGCCGACCATCCCGGTTGGTAGGAAAGCCGCTCCAAACTCAGCAAGTTCCCGCTGTCCGCAGCAGCTTTCACCATTGCGATCAGGGTGGAATTAAGTTCTCCAACCGATTCTTGGATGTACTGCTCCAATTCCTTTTGTTTTGCGTCGTCCGTGGCGGCAAGCGCAATGATGCCAAGGTCTCCCTGGTCAACCCGGCCAGCCCGGCCGGCAATGTTCCAGAAATCTTCCGGTGGCATATCTTCTCTGAAGGGATGTTTCGAAGACCGATATTGATGACTGGCAAAAACCACGCCGGACACCGGAAAATTCACCCCTTGCGCAATCGTGGTGGTGGCGACCAGAACATTCAGTTGGCCCGTCTCCGTCAGCCACTCGACCAATGCCCGGGTGTCTTCCGACATACCGCCATTATGGACACCCACTCCGTATTCCAGCAACTCACACAACGGGAAAGATTCGCCCATTTCATCCGCCAGAAATCGCTGAATGTGTTTCAGGTCGTTGTTTTCACCTGTGCGGCGATTGGATTCGATTTTGAAGGTTTTTGCGATCTGCCACGTCCCCGGAAGTGTGTCGGAAAGTACAATGACGGTTCCTCGCTCTTTCATCCTCTGAGCGGTGGCGGCCGCTATGTTTCCAAGGGAGCCACTGACTTTTGAAAAGGTCATGTCCAAAGGACGGCCTTCCCCAAGGCTGACGTGTTCCGGTATCGCCAGGGTCTGCCTGTTCGTGTGACAGGTGTGCAGATTGATGACCGATGCCCCCGGGGCTTTTCCCTTGGAAATCCTTGAAATCGCCATGACCCGGTCATTGGGAGTCCAATCCACCCCCATTTCAATGCTTTGGTGACTGTCCGGTGCCAACCACTGGGCGATTCGCTCCCCATTCTCGATGAAAGGCGTCAGCAGCAGGAACTGTGCATAGCGGCACTCCCGGTTGATGGTCGCCAACAGGAGTTCGAGTTTAATTCCGCGACTGGAGGATGCCAAGCCGTGCGCCTCATCCACAACGACCAGCGTCAGCGGTCTGCCGATTTTCTCCTCCCAGCCGCCTTTGAGCATCAAATCCAGTTTTTCCGGGGTCGTCACCAAGATACGGAATTGCCGATGTTTATCCGTTTCGGTCAACATTCCGGCTTCCAGCCCATCGACTTCAAGCGCCGGGCTGACTTTTTCCACGGCGAAATCCAGATGAGAAAAATCCCTTCGGAGTCGGGTGGTGAGTTGGTTCACCAGTGCACGGGTCGGTGCCAGGTACGCCACCCATCCGCGATCTTCATCGAATTGGTTCAAGGCCTGCAGAATCCGGAATTCCGAAATAAAGGTCTTCCCGCTGGAGGTTGGCAGGCTGACCACGACGGATCGTTTGCTGGACCCCAGCAGACCCTCTTCCCTCAACGTTTTTCGTTGAGGGGGGAGCATTTCGAAGATGGGCCTTGCGTGATCACGCGAGGTCATGGACTTGACGAAGCTTGTCACCCGGCTGTTCACGGCACGGGTTACCGTCCAAATGCTGTTCGCCACCATCACCTCGGATGTTTTTGCCAGCAATCGGGACGTCGTCTCCAAGTCGATCAATCCGCCTCTGGCGGCCGCCGCGACCGCCCGGTCGAACTGAGCTTCAAGCTGCTCCCGAATATCGAAATGGCCCTCCACCGAGCCTTGCCCCAGATACATACCCATAAGCTCGGCGGCTTTGGCCAGGTGGTACAGAGTCATCAATTCCCAGGCAGGTCGCGCATCTTGAAGCTCTTCAGCTTTTTCGAGGAATCCGGGTTCCACATCGCGCTGCGCACGGCGTAGCCCGACAATCCGGGATTCTACCGCATCCAGATCCTCCCAACCGTTTTTCCGCATGACGCGAAGCCAGACATCGAGCACCGTAGCCCAAACCCGTTTTCCCCAATCCGGATCGTCCAAAGGCAAATCAGGATAGGCGCTTGCGCGTATAACCCGCCGGAAATCAGATCCCCGGTCACCCAATACCGCCAGACATCCCAGACGCACCAAGCCTTCCGCCGCCAAAACAGGCTCCTCTGAAAGGGGCAGGACCCGGGCGAGTTGAAACGCCTCCTGAGCGACAGAGCGCAATTCCTGTCGTTTGCCGGATTGATCCAGCAAGTCGAACACCTCAAGTTCCAAGGTGTTTACCACAAACAAGAGGTTTTCCATTTCGGGATGAGAAATTTCCCCACCCAGGGAATGAAGGAGCCTTCGACGGCTGGCCTCCGTCTTGGCGGACTCCAGCCGGGCGGCTCCCAGGGCAAGGCGTATGGAATCCTGCCGGCTCATGTTCCCCCCCCGTCCAAGAGCTGAGCCCATTCCCGAATCGGAAAAGGGAGATACCAGGCGTGAAGCTCCACCCGTGTCGGATCGCTTAACTTTTTCGCCAGATAGCCGGTCCTCGATTTCACATCCAGCTCATTCGGTTCCGTGTCCCTCAAAAGCAATCCAACGAGAAGAATTTCCTTCCCCATGGACAGCACATATTTTTGAACTGC
>PXAS01000233.1 GCA_003565815.1 PVC group bacterium | reverse complement strand
CCGTCTTACTCGTTACTCGATCAGGGTGAGAGAGAGGGTGACAAAGACTCGGTCGGTGGGTGTTCCGCTCATGGTTGCCGTAACCGTGACCATGCCATCGTGCCATTGGCCCCGCTCGAAGATGACGGTGGTGCCGTCGTCTGTGGCTCCGTCCGCATGGAAGGCAGCAAGGTCTTTGGACCAGCGATACACCGCCTGGATGCCGGGCGCGGGGGGCTCCGCCATGGGATGCGTGAAGGTGAATCGGTTCCCCTCTGATACGTCCAAGGCCAGTGGCGCAAGGCCCGGACTCGGCTCCCTGGGATCGATGCCGAAGAAATACTTCATCCCGTTGGAGATCCCGTCGTTATTATGGTCGTCGTTGAAGCCAGACCGTTCGGTCAGGCCGAACCCGGAGATCCAATCTCCAAAGTTTTCCTGCTCAGCGTCCGTGATGCGGATGGTGACTTCGTCGTACGTGGTATCCTGACCGTCAAAGGCGGTGAGCCGCAGGACGTAGATGCCCGGAGCACTGAAGCCCACAGTGGTCTCGACGGCACTATTGTCTTCGAATGACACAGGCCCGGGACCAGAGGCCAGGCTCCAGGTCGTGACAAGTAAATCGCCATCAGGGTCTGTGGCGGAACCCGCGAGCGTCGCCGTGGCACTGGCCACCCCAGGCACGATGTCTTTATAAGGGTGATCGGCGGGAAGAGTTCCCTGCAGCCCCCACTTGTGGCCGAGATAGCCTTCCAGCCGCTGGCGCTCGGCATCGGGTAAGGAACCACTGACAAAAATCAATTCACTGATCAGGCCATCCATTCTCCAACTCGAACCTGGATTCCCGCTGATATTTCCTACCGTAAGTCCTGACGCCAGACTGCCCGAGCCGGGATTCCCGGTTACGGCTGTCCCGCCATTTTTGCGGATTGTGCTGTTTGCCCCATGAAATTCGACCGAGGCAAGCACGGCTTCAGCAGTGGTGGCCGGACCTGCCATCCAGCTCCCCGCGAAAATCGCGACGTCGCCGGACCCCCTGCGCCTCAACATGCAGCGGTCCGTTCCGGCCCCATCAAATACGGTTGCATTATTTTCCGCCGAATCAAACTGCGCCACGGCAAAGGCCGTCAGCGGCTGACCGGATATATAGGTGCTTGTGCGGAGAAACTGATCTGCGCTTCCGCTGAAAGCCAAGGCGTTTAAACCGTTCAATGTCCGGGTTCCAGACCGTGGTTTGGCACCATCGCTGGACTGGCTGACGTGTCGTTGATTTCCGCTCCGATCGCGCCACTGGCTGACCCGGTCCGAACCGTCCTTGGTAATCGTGCTCTCATCCGCCGCGTCATACCAGGCCGCCAAGGGCAAATCTTCCGGTTTCCATAGCTCAGCACTCGTCAGAGCCACCGTTTGATTTGCACCCGCGTTCACCTCGGGTGCCGTGTTGTCATTGTCAATCACCGTCACCACGAACTCCTGGATCAGGCCGTTCCACAACGGATCCGAACTGCTAACGGTATGGGTGATGGTGCCGGTGTGGATCAGCTCATGGAGATCATCGTCCACGGCGGTCACGGTCACGGCCTGCGGGACATTCCAGTTGCTGGTTGTGAAGGTGAGGCTGGTCGGGGACACGGTCACCTGCTCGTCCACCGTCAGGCTCACGGTGACATTTCCATCGGGAACTTGGCCAAGGACAACGGTGTAGGTGTCCGAATCGCCGCCTTCCGTGACTGTGGTGTCTCCATCGATGTGAGCAATTACCAGGCGGTAAGTTTCGGTCGTAAAACTCCAAATTTGATCGCCGAAAATTCCCGGGTATGGATCGTTATCCAGACGGACAATGGCCCCTGCATCGATCTCCACATAAAAGGTCTGAGCGGCTTCCAGCGGAGCTGAAAGGGTGATCGTGGCGGTATTTCCCTCGATGACAACCGCATCGCTGTTCACATCGATGGTCTCAACCGCGTTTCCACCGGATCCCCGGAGGACAATTGCTCCCGATCCCTTTTGGATGTCCTCGCTAAAAGAAACAACCAGCGGGACTGACGAGGGCACTTCCGTTGCTTCGTTGGGCGGGCTCAGGGATGTAATTTGCAAAAACGGTGTGATTCCAAACGGCATGGTGTACATCCTGCCTTCCGGCCCCTGGAATTCCGCGCGCGCATAGCGTTCCACGCCCGGCGTGTTGATAATGTCCAGCACCAGACCTTGCGCGACTTCCTCGCCCATGGAAATCCAGCGGACGCTGTGATAATGCACCGCCGACAAGGTGATGGTCCCGGTCAGCTCGTTCACCTCCACACCCGTCAGTTGCGGGGGGGTGTGGTCCTGTATGTTTTGTGGCGATCGGGTGGCGAAAAATGCACCGGACACCAAGGCTTCGCGGACGTTGTCGGATGTCAGGGAGGGGACCAGCAAATAGTTGCGGTTAATTCCCACGTGCGAACCGACGTGCGCATCATCCTCCGAGATTCCCCAGACCGGGCGGTCCGGCATGGAAATGCTGAGCACCTGATCCCACAATCTACGGTCTCCTGAATAACGGTCTCTCTGGTTATAAATCGCCTGTCCGATCATGTGGGGATATCGATTATAGTAAGTGAGATACCATTCGGCTCCTGCACCGTAGCGCCCCGGATGGGCAAAATAGCCGATGCCGCCGGCAGTGCCAATGCTTCTCAGCTTGTTATCGAGGTCTTTGCTGCGATTGTTGACCGTGCTGAACAAACTCACGATGTGTCGGCCGTACGAAAACTCGTTGCCCGGGATGGCGAGCATGGGTGGATCCATCTCTTCGGGGATGATGGGAGGGTCGGTAAACTCTTCCCAAGGGTAGGTGACTCCCGAGTTGGCTGCATAATTGCCTCCATAATTATGATCGGTGATGGCCAGCACCGTAATTCCACGGGCGTGATAATTCAGAATGGATGCTCTTGGTGTCTGCCCCCCGTCGCTGCGGGTGGTGTGAGCATGGAAATTCCCGATATGCACCTCGAAGGTGTCCCAGTCCACCGCCGCGTATGGATTCGATATTTCCGCGACGCGGATTCCGCAAACGGCTTCGATTTCGAACAAAAAGGGATTCTGGTCCGAGTCGTTATTGGCGATACGCACGGTGCCCGCAAACGAACCCAGGGGCGAGAGGCCGAACGAAACCGTGAACGTCGCACTCTCTCCGGGTGAAAGGGTTTTGTCTCCGCCGGGTATGTTGGCACTGACCGTAAAGCCATTATAGCTGTCCGTGCCCGTCTCATCGAACACGACTGCGGGCGATCCGCTCAGAACCAAATCCGCAAAACCGGTTTCCTCGGAATTCGTGAGGGTGTAGGTTTTGTGAACCGTCTCGCCCAGCCCAACGAGCCCGAGGGACACACGGTCGCCCGGCGCGACGGGACTGCTGCCATCGAAAACCATCATATCCGGGGCCGTGAAGAATGTTTCAAACGACACATTCGAGGTTGCCATGAGGGTTGTTGCCGCGTTCGCGGCGATCACAGTCGCGTAATAGCCCGTGCCCTGCGTCAGATTCGTGATCTCGAGACTGAAGGCCTCCCCCACCACATCTGTAAACGTGCCGACTTCACTCGTCTGCGCCGTACCCGACGAAGCGGCGGCCAGCCAGGCGGCCTCATCAGCATGATCCGTTTCGCTCCAGTAAGCGGTGACCGTAAAGACCGCATCCGGGGCGGTCAGGCTGCCCTGCAGGACCGCCGAGGTGTCCCGAACCGGGTCGGCCCCGGTCAGGGAGACCGAAATCGAATCCGGTGCCTGGGTGACAAAGGGAACAATTGCGGAGGTCGCAACCCCTCCCGGGTTCTGGGCAACAACCATGTAATAGTACTGTTGACCGAAAGTGAGTTCGGAAATATCGGCCTCAAACGGAACGCCCTCCACGGCACTGCCAACGGGAATGACATGCTGCCAGCCCTCTGTGCTGTCCGCTGGACCGGGCTCCGTTCCCCAGACGAAATGCACCGAATCGGCCACCTCACCAGCGGTTAAAACACCTTGCAAGGTTGCGGTCG
Source organism: PVC group bacterium (assembly GCA_003565815.1). GTDB lineage: Bacteria > Verrucomicrobiota > Kiritimatiellia > SS1-B-03-39 > UBA6053 > PXAS01. The sequence goes on along the minus strand of PXAS01000233.1, from coordinate 1,497 downwards.
TGGGATCAGAAGAGACTGCACCATCCTCTGTGCCGACAGCAGGGGGGGTGAATTCAGCCAGGAGCACGGCCGTCAATTCGATTGTAAACTCACTGCTGACAGGGTCATTGCTGAGAATCGAGAGGGTCGCGGTATATTGACCGACTTCATTCGACGTAAACTCCACGGTAATCGGCGCACGTTGACCGGGTTCCAACTGCGTTGCCGTAACGTTTTGAGAAATAGAAAACCCGCCATAGGTCGTCGTTCCAGTTTCTGCAAAAACGACAGCGGCCACGCTATGGGTCAGCAATAAATCTTCGATGGCATTTTCCACATTGGCGACCGTAAATGTAAACGAATGTGAAGTGGTATTGTCGAAAAGAGCCAGCAGCGTGCGGTTATCCCCATTGGCAACCTCAAGGTCAAATGCATCGCTTACCTGAATCGTTGGCATCTCCACACGGTACCGCACAACGACAATACCGCTCCCGCCGTTGCCACCGTGTACACCCGAAACATTTCCCGCACCCCCGCCGCCGCCCCCGGTATTGGGCTCGCCGGATGTCGCGTCGGTTGCACCGATTTGACTGGCGCCCTGCCCCCCACCGCCAAGCCCGCCGGGGCGGCTTGATGAGCTGTTGCTCATGCCACCGCCTCCACCCGCATACCAAGTATCCGTACCGGTAATGGCTGATTGCCTTCCATTTCCGCCGGGGCCACCCACATCCCTATGCGATGCGTTCGATCCCCCCGCACCCGCACCACCGCCGCCACCACCCGAACCAACGCCACTGCTTGCGCTCCCATTCCCACCACGGTTACCTTGTCCCGTAGTCCCGCCAGCACCGGACGTAACGCTGTACCCGCCACCACCGCCACCGGACCCGCCAGAGGTTGCAGCCGCATTGTCAAACCGTCCGCCTCTGCCACCGCCCTGAGCCGTAATAGAACCAAAAACACTGCCTGCGCCTTGCCCGTTACGTTCATCGGAGTTGTCACCCTGCGCGCCAGCACCGACAACAACGTTATAGACATCAGCCTGCACAGTCATGGTGCCCGTACGGAATCCACCCGCACCACCGCCACCACCGCGCACGCGCCCACCCGCACCGCCGCCGCCGACCACGAGGTACTCGACCATGCCGGCTGCGCCAACGGTAAGGTTTGCGGGGCCCTCGTCGGTGAAGATGTGTGCCCGCCAGAAGTCGCCATTCTCGTCAGTATAGACAATGGTATCATTGCCGCCTGTGGCCCGTGCCCACTCCGCGTTACCCACCAGGGGCAAGGCCAATGCAAAAAGGAAGAACAGTGCCGCCACGTGCCTCAAGGAATGCGCACCAGCGCATTGATCGTCCCCAGTGCTGTCATATTTTTGTCGTGTTCTCATTTTTTTCTCCAGATTTGGATTTCCTTCCGCACAGCATATCCACGTTGGAGGCCGCGCGGCTTGGCATTCTTTATTTTACGTTTACGGCATTGTGATGAAAAAGGATCTGTTTGTTTCAAATATGTTTT
>PXAS01000082.1 GCA_003565815.1 PVC group bacterium | reverse complement strand
GCCCACGCCACGCCGATCAGGTTGAAAATCAAATGCGCCCTGGCCGCGCGTTTGGCGTTCACACTGCCGCTGATGGCCGCCAGGTTCGCGGTGATGGTCGTGCCGATGTTTTCCCCAAGAATAATGGCGCAGGCGCTGGGGTAGTCAATCCAGCCCTGAAACGCCATGGTGATGGTGATCGCCCCCGCCACCGAGGAAGACTGCACCATGATGGTCAGCAGGGTTCCGAACAGGATAAAAACCAACATGGAAAAAACCCCAAGGCCCGTAAATCGATTGATGAATTCAAACATCTCGGGATTGCTTTTGACATCCGGCACCGACTGTTGCAGGTACATCAGGCCGAGAAACAACAAACTGACGCCGATCAGGAACTCCCCGGCATAGCGGATTTTGGGTTTTTTCATGAAGATCAGCGGCAGCGCTACCCCGATCATGGGCAGGGAGATGGCGGACAGGCTGAATTTGAACCCGAAAAGCGAAACGATCCAAAAGGTGGTGGTGGTGCCGAGGTTGGCGCCCAGAATCATGCCGATCGCCCCGCCAAGCGTCAGCAGTCCCGCGTTCACAAAACTGACGATCATCACGGTGGACGCCGAGGAGCTTTGAACCATACAGGTCACCGTGAAGCCGGTGGTCAACCCGGAAAAGCGGTTGTTGGTCATGGCGTGCATGATCGAACGCAATCGATCGCCGGACAATTTTTGCAAGGATTCGGACATGATTTTCATGCCGAACAAAAACATGCCCAGGCTGCCGAGAAGTGTGAGAAATTTATAGATCATCTGTTAAAATTTCGTTCGAATTTCGTGAGGGGATATGATTGAAAAAACCTTCCGGGTCGAGTCCCGAATGAAACTTTTTCAGCCCAGTTTTTGACGACCCGTCAATGCGCGTCCCAAGGTTTCGGGATCACTGTAGGCCAATCCGCTACCGGCGGGAATGCCAAAGGCCAAACGGCTGATTTTGAGGCCGAGGGGCGCGAGCGACTCCACCAGCATGGCGGCGGTGGCATCGCTCTCCACGTCGGAATCCAGGGCCACCAGCACTTCCTTCACCCCATCATCGCGGATGCGCTGCCGCAGGTGGTTGAGGGTGTCCGTGGTCACGGTTTCCCGGGATTGCGGGGAGATTTTTCCCTGCAAGCAAAAATAGTGTCCGTGAAACGCGCGGGCTTGTTCGAGGATTTGAATGTCCGGCGCCCCTTCCACCACGCAAAGGAAGGTGGGGTCGCGTCGGGAATCCGTGCAGATCCGGCAGGGATCTTCCCCCACGGCGGTGAGGTTGCCGCAACGGCCGCAGATCGTCAATTCCTTGCCGGCGCGATCGAGGGCCAACTGCAGATCCCGGATCAAATCCCGATTGCGCAACACCAGCCGATAGGCCATGCGCTCGGCGCTGCGGCGTCCGATGCCCGGCAGGCGGGCAAGGACGCGGATCAGGTTTTGCAAGGCTTCGGGCATGGGTCACATGCCCATGCCGGGAATATTCATCCCCTTGGTGATCGCGCCCATTTCTTCGCTCATGGTTTCGCGGCCCAAATCCAAAGCGCCGGCCACGGCGGTGAACACCAGGTCTTCAAGCATTTCCACGTCTTCGGGGTCCACCACTTTGGGATCGATGCTGATTTTTTTCAGGACGCCGTCACAGGTGGCGCGGGCGGTGACCATGCCGCCGCCACTGCTGAATTCCACTTCGCGTTCGGCGAGGTCCGCCTGTACTTTTTGCATTTTCGCCTGCATGGCTTGCGCCTGTTTCATCATTTTCATCATGTTTGCCATCGGGTTCTCCTGAGGGGTGTGGGGGGTTAAGTTTGAATATCGAGAATGTCGCCGTGAAAGGCTTCCAAAACGGTTCGAACCGCATCATTACGCAACCAGGCCCTGGGATTCAAGCCTGCGCTTTCGGCATCGAAGGGCGCATCGTCGTCCGGCTCCCCGTTCGTCGGATTTTCCACGGGATGATGGGACCAGCGGGCGGATTCTTTCATCACCGTGTAGTCCAAACGCACATTGCGCCCCAACACCCGTTGGAACAGATGCCGCAGCGTGCCGCGTTCGAGTTGACGCACTTGATCGATTTCCCCGGCGAATTCGGGGTCAAAACCAATCATCAAGGTCGTATCCGTCAAAGACATCGGCCAGGAATCCCGCAAATACCGATCCAACATCGGCTGAACCAACCCGCAACGCTGCATCAAAGCCGGCCATGCCGCCCGCAGACGTTCCAGGGGATCGGCAATGCGTTCATCCAGGTCCGGCAGCCATTCCGCCGAGGAAGGTTCGGCAATCACGGCCGGCTCGGACGCGTCGGCTTCGGATGGGGCGGACGGCGGCCTCTCGCGGGTCGATATGCTCTCCGGGACCGGATCCGGGGCATGATCGGGGGCAGGAGCGGGGCCGGATTCAGGCGGGGAAACGGAAATGGAACCAGGGGACGCCTCAGGCGGGGGCGTTTTCAGTTCTTTTTTTTTTCGTCGTCGGCATCGGACTCCGACGATTCGGGCAAGCCCTGTTTCAGGACCTCAATTTGTTGCAGCACCTCGTCCAAGGTGACATGATACGCGTCCCGCGCGGCCCGAATCAGGCTGGTTTCCAGCAAAGTCCGTTTCGAGAGGCTGTGCTTGAGGCGGGATTCGGCCTCCAAAAGCGTCTCCAACAAATTGGAAACCCGGGCGGGCTCCGTTTTGGACGCCTGGTCCCGAACCACGGAAGCCTGACTGTCCGTCAACTCCTTGAGCAAATCGCTGTCGGGACTGTACGCGTAAATCAACACGTTGCGCATGTGCTCCAACAAATCCACCAGCACCCGCTCCAGATCCTTGCCGGTTTGATCAAAAGTGGCGATCGCATCCAACAATCCGGGGATGTCATGGGTGAGCACGGCCTCTGCCAAGGCTTCCAAGTTGCGCTGGGACACCAGCCCGAAAACCGAGAGCACATCCTCCTCGCTCAATTCCTTGCCCCGAAAGGCGATCAATTGATCCAGCGCCGATTGGGCGTCCCGCATGCCGCCCTGTGAGCCCCGGGCGATCGCCATGAGCGCGTCCTCGCTGGCCTCCACCCCCTCCGATTCACAAATGAACCGCAAGCGCGCGGCAATATCGGGGGACAGAATCCGGCGCAAGTCGAAGCGTTGACAACGCGACATGATGGTGGCCGGAATTTTCTGCGGTTCCGTGGTGGCGAAGAAAAACTTCACATGCGGCGGCGGTTCCTCCAGCGTTTTCAACAAGGCATTGAAAGCACCGATGGAGAGCATGTGCACTTCGTCTATGATATAAATCTTGTAGCGGGAATTGTTTGCGCCGAATTTCGCGTTTTCACGGATTTCGCGGACCGCCTCCACCCCGTTGTTACTCGCCCCGTCGATCTCCAGCACGTCCATGGAATTGCCCTGGGTGATTTCCTTGCACCGTTCGCAGGTATTGCAGGGTTGGGAGGTCGAACCCGACTCGCAATTCAAACACTTCGCGAAAATGCGGGCCATGGTGGTTTTTCCCGTCCCCCGGGGACCCACGAACAGATACGCGTGCGCCACCCGGTCCCGCTCAATGGCGCGGGACAAGGTGTCGGTGATATGCCCCTGCCCCACCACATCGGTGAACACCTGAGGACGATATTTTCGTGCGATAACTTCGTAGGCCATAAATCCATCCAACCAAAATCGAAAAGAATCAGAACGCGAGTTCCGATGACACGGCTCGGACCAGGCGATCTACGGCGCCCGAACAACTGGTCTTAGTGCTGCTGCCTTCCGGCCCTGACACGGTTCGTCCGTGTCCGTCGCATAGGGCCCGGCCGTCAACGCCGCGCCACCGGAATTCGCGCTCTGATTCAAAGAAACACCGCTCTACACCATGGAACCCCGATTGACAAGCGGGAATCCCATTTGAAACGAACCCTTTTTTGGGCGGCAGGGGGATTGGCAAGGTGATCGGCAAGGGACTGCCGATCTACGGCGAAACGTCGCCCCAAAGGTCTTCCGGATAAACGCCCCGCTCGATCAGCCGCCGCAACCCCTCGCGCACCAGGGGCATGTCTTCCGGATACGTTACGCCCAGCCACGTCTCGTCGGATTGTTGGACCTCCACCCGTCCGGCGCCGCTGTCGATGAGATCCCGTACCAGCGTGGGAATGTAGTATTCGGAGGTGAGCGGATCGGGCAAGGCCTTGAGAAATTGGGCGAATCCCTTTTCCGCCTCCGCGAAAAAGCCGGGCGTAAAGCCCCACATGTTCATGGAAACGGTTTGCGTGCCATCCAAAATCGCCGCTTCTTCCGACGGATTCGGACGACTGACTGCGATGCCGCCCGCAACCGGGTGAATTCCGTGGCATTCCCGAATGTCCATGAGATGTCCCTCCGCATCAAGGGTACACACCCCCCGGGAAACGCTGCCGTTTTCGCTCACCGTATTGCGAAGGGGAAAGCCAATGAGCACAAATCGAAGTCCCGTCGCGTCCAATTTGGACAGGGACTCTCCCAACAGGGCAAAGGAACGGGGACCGTAAAAATCATCGGCATTGATCACCCCGAAAGGTTCCCGAATACAATTTCGGGCCGCCAGAATCGCATGGGTCGTGCCCCAGGGTTTTTGACGATCCGCCGGAACTTCACAGCCCGCGGGAATGTCGTCCAAGGATTGAAACGCATACGCCACCTCGATGCGGCCTTGCAAACGGGCGCCGATGGTGGCCCGGAAATCGGCTTCGATTTCCCTGCGAATGACAAACACCACTTTTCCGAATCCGGCGCGAATGGCGTCGTAGATCGAATAATCGAGAATGACTTCCCCGGTGGGGCCGACGGGATCAATTTGTTTCAAACCGCCGTATCGGCTGCCCATGCCGGCGGCAAGAACGAGAAGCGTGGGTTTCATGACGGGAGTCTCCATTGTAAAGGGGGGCTTTGAGTGGAAAAGTCCCCATGCACTTGACAAAATTGGCGGCAAAAGCCAAATGAAATCTCCATGGCTTGCCAAATCCTGAAAAAAAACTTTTCCTTTGCCCCAAAGTCTGTGTAGGATGTGCATATGAAATTCCAGATTAGCTTGATCCTCTTTTTCGGACATGCCTGCTTGACGCTGCTTGCGCAGGAGGACGGGGCGTTGCCTCTGACCCGACAGTACCGGGCGGCGGTCCGGCAGGCCCATGACGCCCATGAAGAGCGGACGGCCCAACTGATGCAAATGTACATGACGCATTTGGACCGGCTCATCGAATCGGCCCAACCCCGGGGTGCAATCGAAAAAATCGTCCTCTATTTGGACGAAAAAGAAAATCCGGGCGTGGGTGCCCCCCCGAGGGAGCTGCAAGCCATCCGTCAATCCTTGTCCCAACAACAGGAACGCTTGGAGCAGGAACGGCGGAAGGAACTTTTGCGGATAGAAACCTTCTATGCCAATACCTTGGAACGGGAAATACAGGAAAAAACGCGGGCCGGCGACATTGACGCGGCCGTGGCCCTCACCGAAGAGCTGAAGGAATCCCGCGAGCGTCTTGCATTGCTGG
>PXAS01000463.1 GCA_003565815.1 PVC group bacterium | reverse complement strand
CCAACTGCGGAATACAGGAGGCAGAGGAAATGTGAGCGGAACGAGTCTTTGACTCGGGAGTTTGCAGGAGAGCCGGATGCGGGAAAACCGCACGTCCGGTTCGACGAGGGGGAGGGCAAGTGGGCGTAACAGCCGCTTGTTCCTCTCTACTCTACTGTTATCAGTGGTTGAATTTTCTACTTCGCAGATAAATCGACAGGCCCTTTCCGGCGGGACTTGTTGCAATATTTCGGTATGTTTCGATGTTTTGCGTTTTTTCGTAGGTCACACTTGTGAAAAATCGCAAAATTAGGTCCCTGTTGCGACGTTTCTGACGCTGGAAATGCGAAACGATACGGCTTCCGAGACCGGAAAACCGTTTTCGCCATCTCCCTTTGCGTTTTTTTCGAAACGCCGCCCCATTCGGCGTTGAACAATCGCCCCCCGCGACATAAGGGAAGGGCATGCGCGCCCATGATGATTATGCATTTGCAAGTGACAATACCGCCGGCATGTGTCCGGAGGCTTTGGACGCGTTTTGCGCCGCGAACGAGGGCCTTGCGGCTTCTTATGGGGACGATTCCTGGACCGCCGCCGCTTCCGATGCGTTTCGGGACTTGTTCGAAACCGATTGCGACGTGTATTTCGTTTGCACCGGCACCGCCGCCAATTCCTTGGCCTTGGCTTCGTTGTGCGCCTCCTATCATTCCGTCATCGCCCACGAGTTGGCGCATATTGAGACGGACGAATGCGGGGCGCCCGAGTTTTTTTCCAATGGCTCGAAATTGTTGATGGGTGCGGGCGAAGGAGGAAAACTTCACCCGAACTCGGTGCGAAGCCTGGTCACCCGCAGGACGGACATCCATTCTCCCAAACCCAAAGCCCTGAGCCTGTCCCAGGCCACGGAAGCCGGCACGGTGTACCGTCCCGATGAACTCCGCGCCCTGGGGGCGCTTGCCCGCGAATTTGAGTTGAAAATCCATATGGACGGCGCCCGCTTTGCCAACGCGGTCGCGGCTTTGGAGGTTTCCCCGGCGGAACTCACTTGGAAAGCGGGCGTGGACGTGCTGTGTTTTTCCGGGACCAAAAACGGGCTGGGCATGGGGGAGGCGGTGATATTTTTCGACCGCGCCCTGTCGGAGGAGTTTGCCTATCGTTGCAAACAGGCGGGCCAACTGGTTTCGAAAATGCGCTTTCTCTCCGCCCCCTGGCAGGGCTTGTTGACAAACGGGGTCTGGCTGGAAAACGCCCGCCACGCCAACAAATTGGCGACGCAACTTCGGAATTCGCTTGCCGCCATTGAGGGAGTACGCTTCGCCCAGCCCACGGAAGCGAACGGAGTGTTCGTGTGCCTGCCCGAAGCTGTGATTCTGGGGTTGCGGGAACGGGGCTGGAAATTCTACACCTTCATCGGGCAAGGATTCGCACGTTTCATGTGCTCCTGGAAAACCCGGGAAGAGGATGTGGACCGCTTTGTGGCGGACGTGCGGGCGCTGTCCCGCTGAAACCACCCAGCGGACTTTTCAATTCAGAACCCGTTCGAAAAGCCTTTACAACACTTCCCGTCCAGGGATTCCCGCGCGGGGGCGCGGGTGTGAATGGAAAAAGCCTTCGGCTCCTTTCTCTTCCACCCGTCAGGCTTATGGGAGACCGGGCGCTTCAGCTTGCGTCGGATTTCGAGTTTTCGGGGGGTCAACGCATCTTCTGATGGTGCAATCCCCCCGAAAGCGCGGAAGGCGGCGTGAGATCAAGCGTTCGGTCTCCCCCGAAGGCTTTTTCCCATGTTCAGGCATTCCCATCAATCTTTCTCACGCCCCCTTTGCCCCCTCTCAAATTGAGATAAACCATGCCTGATCATCACAAAAGACGTTTCGAGCGGGCTCAATCTACTCCCAAATCACGCGCTGGATGGCCGCTTCCACTTCTTCCAATTCGCCGTTCTCGGCACGAATCACCAATTGCAGGGTCACGGGGGTGCCGGGCGGGCCCCAGAGCAAGCTGTTGAGGGTATCGGCATTCATTGCGGCCACGGATTGACCTTCAATGGACAGGACCGCGTCGCCCGGGCGCAAGCCCGCCAGCGCGGCGGGAGAATCCGGAAGCACCTCCACGACTTCCGCGTACCCGTCCCCGGGGACGAGGCCGAAACCGGGGGCGCCCAATACCAGGTCGGGCAGGATGGGGTCTGGAATCACCAACGCGGCCGCCAGTCGTTCTCCCCCGTCGATTTCCAAGGCCAAAATCTCCGAATGTCGGAGGCCGTATTCGTCCCCGTATCGGGCCTGAAGAGAGAATGCTCCGGGTTCCAGTTGCAGGGCCAGTTGTCCGCCCCGCACTTCCTGTACAAAAAGGCCGTCGGGACTGAACACCTCCAAGGGACCCGGATGCAATTGCCCGTCGGGGGTGAGAATTTCCAGAATCAGGAGCCCGGCGACAGGCGAAACGGGGGGCGCATCCGCTTCATCCGCCGACAAGGTCAAATCGGGAGAGTGGCGATCATTGCCCGGCGCCTCGTCAATGGTGACGCGGCGCATGAAATCCTGTACCCGCGGGGTGGCGGTGGGAATGGCCGCCACGCCCTCCCGGCGTCGCTCCACCATGCGGGTTCTCGCCCGCCAGCTCCAGGCGGCGATGAGGAGTACGAGAGCCAGAAGCATCAGGTCCATGCGGGTTCTTTTCGGGATCATAAGGGCGGATTGTAACCGGATGTCCGGGAAACTTCAATCATTTGCATTGCATGTGCGCGTTTTTCAGTACAAATGGGACCTGCAATGAGTATTTTACAACAACCTTCAACCCTGCATCGCCAAAAAGAACCCTTGGTGGCCGCGCTGTGGTTTGCGCTGTATCTGTTCATCGTCTTGGTGATCGGCGCCATGTTCGGCGCCTGGCTCGTGCGTCTGGGCGCACAGGCGGAGAGCGGGTTTTGGTCGGATTTCGTGGGCGAACAACGCGGCGACCGCATCATGCGACGCGTGCAAACGGTGATTGCGGTGCTCTTGGCACCCCTGTTGCTGAAGAAAATCGGATGGGAGGGGCTGCATGATCTGGGCTGGGACTCCATGCGTTCGTGGACGACACGCCGCCGGGATTTTTATCGGGGCTGGGTGATGGGCTTTCTCGCCATCGGTCTGATTTACGCGGGCACCCTGTATCTCGATTTGCGGCAGTGGGAACCTTTCAACGCCGCTTCCTGGCTGGACGCCATTTTTTATGGGTTTTTGGTCACCGGACTCGGCGTGGGCATCCTTGAGGAAACCATGACCCGCGGGGTTTTGTACCGGAGCATGGCCCGCTGCTGGACCCCCTGGAGCGCGGCCCTGGTTTCCAGCGCCGTCTTTGCCTATGTCCATTTTCTGAAAGCCTCTCCCGAAAGCATTGAACTGGGCGTTTTCCCGGCCATGATTTCCTCTTTGATCGACGGATTCCGTTCGGAACACCATGCGTTTCAGAAGTTCGTCAACCTTTTCTTGTTCGGCGTGGTTTTGTGCCGCATGGTGCATCACCGGGGCGACATCTGGTATGCGGTCGGCCTGCACGCCTCGGCGGTGGGCATGATTCGATTCGTATCCAAATTGAGTGAGCGCCACGGCGACCGCCATCCGGCCTTCGGACACAGCGCCAAATTTGACGATGGATGGTTGCTGACGGGGGTGTTGTTGATCCTCATTCTGGGTTTTGAAATTTTCAGAAGCTCCGGTCGCAGCGAGAGGCGGCATGTCCACTTCTAACCCCGCGGCGAATTTCCCCGGGGAGGTCAATCCGGATTTTGACGCGCCCGCGATGCGGGATTGGCTTTTGCGTCTGCCAAGCGTTTCGGATCTGGACTGTGTGCGGGAAGGGGCCTGTCCACTGTATCGGGCCCCGCATCCCGCCGGAGGCGGCTTTCCTTTGGCGGTGAAGCATTTCCCCTCCGCCCCCGACGAATCGGCCAAACCCGGCCCCGAGGCCGCTTCGGCCCAGCGACGCCGGGCCAGCCTGGGCTTTGCGCACGCGATGTTTTTGTACGCCCGGGGGGAACTCACACCCCATCCGGTGGCCTGGGTACATCCCGGCGCGGACGAGGAGGGCAGGGGCTGTTTTCTGGTCAGCGAGTTTCTGCCCGATGTCATGACCTTCCGCGAGGCGCTCTTGCACCATTATTATGAAAAGCCCCTGTGCCGTCAGCTCATGCGCCTGCTGGAGACGGTGGCCCACGCCATTCGGGACATGCACCGGGCCGGGTTTCTGCATCGGGATTTGAAAACGCAAAATCTTTTGGTGCGCCGCGATGCCGACGGTGAATGGGACAAGGCCTGGGTGATCGACTTGGGGCGCGGAAAAATTCCCCGCGATTTGACCTCCGCGATGCGGGGAACGGACAACGCTTGCATTGACTTGCCCTCGGATTTGCGGCGGGTCTTTCACGAAATGCAGTTCGCCCCCGAAACCGTGCCGAAGGCCTTCCGGGACGCGGAGCGAAAAGCCAGGAAACATGGCCGTCGCAACCCGGAGCCCCCCCCCACGCGCAAGCCGCCTCCGGAAAAGGACATCTGGATTTGGGATGACCGTTCCATGCAGGCGGTGCCCGCCCTGCGCAGCAAAGACAAGCGGAAATATTACCGCCCCCGGGATGCGGCCATCATCGCCGCCGCCCTGGCGCGGCGGGGCATCCCCATTTTGAAAGCCCGGGACCAATTGATGGCCGAGGCCTGGACCCGTCCGATTCCGCTGAAGGGCAAGATCGGATTGAGTTTGAATTTGGAGCCTGAACGCTTCGACAAGGAAAGGCGGTGGCTGGCGCCATTGGGGCCGATGTCCCTTATGGTCCGCCTCTATCATCACGAAAGCGACAGCCGACGACGCTTCGCCGTGGAAGCGGTTCGAAAACTGCGGGCCGAAGGGCACACCGTCGCCGTGGCGCTGGTACAGGATCGGCGGGCAATTCTGTTCCCCGAGAAATGGCGCGCCTTCGTGGAATATGCCGGGGGGGCGCTGAGCGGTTTCGCGGAGGCGCTCGAAGTGGGCCACGCCATCAACCGCGTGAAATGGGGGATTTGGGATTTGGATGAATACCAACGCTTTCTCGAACCCTTTCGGGATTGGGCGGCCCGTTTTCCGCAACTTCCGCTTTGGGGGCCTGCGGGCATTGATTTTGAATATCCGCGGGTCCTCCCCCTGCTGGACCGTCTGCCGGAAGGCGCCGCCTGGAGCGCCTTTTCCCATCATTTGTACGTGGACCGACGCGGTGCGCCTGAAAATGAGCAGTCGGGTTACGATCTGGTGCGCAAGCTCGCCCTGGCGCGGGCCATGGCCCGGGTACATCCCGCCAGCGCCGATCGGCTCATTGTCTCCGAAGTCAACTGGCCTTTGCAGGGAACGGGTGTGTGGTCGCCGGTGGGCAGCCCCTATCAAAGCCCCGGACCCCGGCAAAACGATCCCAGCGTGGACGAAGACACCTACGCCGCCTACATGGTGCGCTATTATCTGCTCGCCCTGTGCAGCGGCATGGCCGAGCGCGTGTACTGGTGGAACCTGGCCGCGCACGGATTCGGGTTGATCGACGACCGGGATCCGGGCGGCT
>PXAS01000008.1 GCA_003565815.1 PVC group bacterium | reverse complement strand
GTCATATCGTCGGATTTCGTCTTGTCTCTTTCGCGTTGACGCTTATCGTGGGCGGCATGACTGAATCATCCGATCCCATTGAAAAGACTGAAACCGCCCTTCCGCCCCTCGGGGAAAGTGAATCCACTGCACAGGCAACGCCTGCCGCCGCCCTGCCGCCGGAAGAAAACGTGCCATCCGCGGAGGCGGACGCGCCCCCGGTGGCCGCGGCGAAACCCCGCTCGCGATATGAACGCAAGGAACAGGCCTCGGCGGACGCCCTGCGGGGCTTGATCCGCGACTATCTCATGGAAAAATATCCGTCGTTGATGGAGAAGGGCGAGGAAATCCCCTTGCTCTTGCAGGTGAAGTTGACCCCCGGGGAGCCGGGGGAATTGTGCTTCAGTCCCGATTTGCGCCGTCAGCTTTCCGACCAACTGGCGGAGGCGGCCGCCCCCGAGGCGGAATTCCGCGAGGGGGCGGTGTTTGATTTCCAGGCGGAAAGCAACGAAAGTCCGGACTGCCGTCCGCCGGACCCCACCCGTGTTTTCGCCGGATACGACAGCATGGGCCGTCCGCAATGGCAGGCGTATTTCCAGTTGCTGCTCGATGCACGGGACCCGGATGTGGACCGTTTGCACGCGAAAAACGCCCGCCCGGTCGTGCGCATTCAACGGGGCAAGGATTTGAAGGCGGCCCAATTGGGGTCCTACGGTCGCGCCTCCAGGGCCTACGCTTTGCTGGGTCAGCTCACCGCCGGATATTACCGCCTGCCGCCCGCCTTTGTGCGGGTGGCCGGGGATGACCGTTTGGCCCTGACCTTTCAAATCGTGGAAACCCGCACCGGAAAGAACACCTTCGCCTTGCGGTTGAACACCCTTGCGGGTGGTCTGTTGGATTTGGAAATCAATGATCTGCTTCAGGAACCCGCCTTTCGGGATGTGGCCCGGGCCCGGGAAGGGATGATCAAAGAGCTGGACCGCCTGCAGGCGCAGGCCGGAAAAGCCCATGCGGCCCATGACACCGAGGGCTTTCAAAAAGCCATGCGCCGCATTCCCCGTTTGCTGAGTCAAATGCGGGAGGCCCTGGAAGGACGGGAGGGACCGGCGGGACGCGGGCGAATGGAGCGGGGACGCCCTCCCGACGACCGTTGGAAAGCGGATGCCCGGGAGGCGGCGCCGGAGATTTTTTTCAGGGATGTCGAACGCGATTCCTGGGTGCTGCTGGGCGGGCGGGGCCAGGCCCATGTTTTCGGTCAAAACGGAAATCACATCACCTCTTTCAAGGTCACCCCCGATCTCATTGAAAAACGGATTCTCGCGGAACGCTGGCGGGCCTTTGCCGAGTCGGACGCCCCGGTGCTCGCCGCCGTGCGGGACGCGGCCTCGAAGTCATGAACGGACCCGGTGCCAGCAAGCCGCCCGCCTCGCCCCCGGTGGCCCGGGTGGTGGTGGACGTAGCCCTCGACAAGGCATTCGATTACGCGGTTCCCCTCGCCCTGCGGGATGTCGTTGCGCTGGGGTCTCAGGTAGTGGTTCCCTTCGGACGGCGCACTGCCGAGGGCTTTGTGATTTCCCTGGAGCCGCACTCCGATTTCCCCGATCTCAAACCCATTTTGCGCTTGGCGCAGGAACGTCCGCTGATCGATCCCAAGGTAATGCGGCTGGCAAAATGGATGGCGGACTATTATGCGGCCCCCATCGAAACCGCGGTGCGCACGGTGCTGCCGGGTGCAGTGCGGCGGCAGGGCGCCGGCTTCAAAAAACAGCTTTTTGTTACCCCCGCGGAAAAATCCGGCCAGGAAGCCGAACTGGCGGTGTTGCGCCGCCGCGCCCCCCGTCAGGCCGCGGCCCTGGATATCCTTTTGAGCGGGGACCGGATGCTGATGTCGGATCTGGTGCGAGCCGCGAAAGTGACCCACGGCACCATTCGCGCCTTGGAAAAGAGCGGGTTTGTGTACATCCGGGAGGATACCCAAACCCGTGATCCCCTGGAAGGCCAGGAGTTCCTGCGCACCCGTTCCCTGAACCTGAACGAAGAACAGCGAAAAGCCATGGATATGATCCGGGAGGGAATCGACGCGGTGCGCCCGGACACGGTTTTGCTGCACGGTGTGACCGGCAGTGGCAAAACCGAAGTCTATCTTCAGGCCCTGCAGCACACCCTGGACGCCGGACGGGACGCCATCGTATTGGTGCCGGAAATTGCCCTCACGCCGCAAACCGTGGAACGGTTTCGCGGACGTTTTGGCGAAGGCCTCGCGGTGCTGCACAGCCATTTGTCCGATGGCGAGCGGCACGACGAATGGCACCGGGTGCGCAATGGCGAGGCCCGCATCGTCGTGGGGGCGCGTTCGGCGCTGTTTGCGCCGGTGAAAAATCTCGGGCTGATCGTGGTGGATGAAGAACACGAATCCACCTACAAACAGGAAGAGAGCCCCCGATATCACGCCCGCGACGTGGCCGTGATGCGCGGTCATTTTGAAAACGCGGTGGTGGTGCTCGGCTCGGCCACGCCCTCGGTGGAAAGCGTGGTCAACGCCCGCAATGGTAAATACCGATTTGCCCGCCTCGATCTGCGCGCCGACGACCGCAATCTGCCCGTGATCAAGGTGGTGGACATGCGCCACGAAAAGCACGAAGGTCGTCCGGTGCTTTTTTCCAACGATTTGGTGGAAGGTATTCGACTGCGCCTGACCCGTGCCGAGCAGGTGATGCTTTTTCTCAACCGCCGCGGATATTCCCACAACATCTGCTGCCCCGAATGCGGGCATATTCCGGAATGCACGGATTGCAGCGTTTCACTGACGTTTCACAAACGTCTGGGATATCTGCGCTGTCATCTGTGCGGTCATGCCGAGCGCCTGCCGGAAACCTGCCCTTCCTGCGGCGCCAAGGACTGGAAATATGTCGGCACCGGCACCGAAAAAATCGAAAGCACCATCGGCAAGCTCTTTCCCCATGCGGCCACGCGGCGAATGGACAGTGATACCATGACGTCCAAACACGCGTATCACAATGTGTTGGGCGCATTCCGCAAGGGAGAAATTGACATTCTCATCGGGACCCAGATGATTGCCAAGGGTCTTCATTTTCCCAACGTCACCCTCGTGGGCGTGATCAATGCGGACGGCACCCTGCACATGCCCGATTTCCGCGGGGGCGAACGCGCTTTTCAGTTGTTTACCCAGGTGGCGGGCCGGGCGGGACGCGGCGACGTGGCCGGGGAGGTCATCATCCAGACCTACACCCCCACCCATCCGGCGGTTCAGTGTGCGCGGCGGGGCGATTTCGACACCTTTATCGACCAGGAAATCGAATTCCGCCGGGAATTGGAATATCCCCCCTATACACGCTTGATCTGCGTGCATTTCCGGGGGGAAGAGGAGCGACAGGTGGAATTTGTGGCCGAGCAAGTTCATGCCGAAGTGGCGCGGTTGATTGACCCGGAGCAAGTGATGCTCGCCCCGCCCGCCGCCGCGCCCGTGGCCCGCATCCAACGCCATTGGCGGTATCAAATGCTCGCCCGCGCCAAAACCGCCAAGTCTTTCACCCGTCCCTTGCGACATGTGCTCCAGCACCTGAAACTTCCCCGCAAGGTTCAGGTAATCATCGACGTGGACGCAGTGAGTTTGATGTGATCCCCCTGAGATCCTTACGGCACCGGAACTCCTAATCCTAATCCTAATCTTAATGAATCAGTCCCAGAAGATTCTCCCGCGTCAGGAGTTTTGCGTCTGCCGGGCGTTCCAAGAAAGGACCCAGGTCCCGGAGAACGGCCTCAATATTTAAATTTTCGATCTTTTGACGGATGTCCCCCTCCCACATTTCGGCTTGAACATCCTGATCCTGCTCCGTTTGCAGCAGGGCGTTTTGCAGGAGGGTCAGGTTGGGTGTCGTCGGCGGACGTTGCGAGCGGTACCAGACGAAGTCGTACCAGTCTCGACCTTTCACATAGGGTCGGCAAAGCAGGGCGTGGATTTTTCCGGCCATGAGGGACGGAAGATCATGGTGACAGAGGAAAAAGGGGAGGTGACGCGTCACCAGTTTGCGCTCCAACACCGCGCCGGCGGGGGGACGGGTGTCGATCTCCACCTTGATCGACAGTTTTTGGTTTTTCATGGGACTCAGTCCGGCTTCCCAAAGGATTCCCGCCACACGAATCCAGCCGCCGTGCACGACGGGTTTTTGATTCCACGCGACCTCAACTTCAAACCCCGCAAGCTGGAGTTCGCGTTTGATGGCACGCATCCAAGCCTCGCCGTCGTAGGCATCCTTGTTTTCCAGCGCAAAATCCAAATCTTCGGAATAGCGGGGGAGGCCGTGAAGAAAGCGAAGCGCGGTTCCTCCGACAAAAGCCAGGGGACGAAACGCCTCGCAATCATGCAGCACTCGAAGGGTGCAGGCTTGCAGATATTCCCGCATTCGGTTCAGTGCGGTTTGGGGATCCGGGGCATTCCGGGCCAAAGCCAGTACTTCTTCTTTCACAACAACACCTCTTCTTCCTTTTCGTTTTCCCGAAGCCGAATCCAGTGTTCGGAGGCTTCTTGAAGTCGGGGGGACGCGAATCTCGTCGCAAAGTCCCGCAAGGTCACCGGATTCACGACTTCCGTGTTCTGGTAGCGCATTTGCTCCAGTCGTGTGTCCGTCCATTCCCCGGAATGAAGGTGCCAGTGGTCCAGCAAAGCCTTCTCGGGGCTTGCCACCAAAAAGGTTTTCTCGCCCGAACCCACCCGCTCATATCCAAAAAAAGCGGACTGTTTAATATGTCGGAATTCAAAAACGCCCAAGGGATTTTCATAATGCCTGGGTCCCTTTGACGTGACCGAGGTGAACCAATGCACCTGTTCGGGGATCAGCCCGTAAAAGCCCAGGGCCCAAAGTCCGGATAAATAGGACGGGCGGAGCATCGCGTTGGCGAGTGCGGGGCGGAACAACTCCTTTTTTCGGAACGGCTCCGCCAAGGTGTACATACCCCTGCGCAAGGAAATCACGCGTCCGGCCGCCATCCAGCGTGTCAGTTGTACCCGAATGTTGGCGCGGGGTTCGTCAAAGGCCTGCACCAAAAATGCCAGGTCGAACATTGGATTCTCACTGACCACTTTTTGCAAATCTTCAAATTTCATTCAGGATAAATAACATAATTATATCTTATTAGAAATAAATAAATTCAGGGAATTTCCCAACTCTCAAGGGTATCGCTTTCTTTGCGGATGGCCTTGAAGTCGAGGCTGCCGTTGGGCTTCAGTGTCATGAGAATGAAATGATGCTCGCTTTCCGCCCGTTTCAAGTACCAGGCCAGTTTTCCCGAACCCGGACGGAGACGCGGCCATCAAAGGGACGGTGCGAAGGCCATGCGGGAACGTGGTACACCGGCATCAAATGGCGTTTGCCCCCGGCGCGTTCCAAGAGAACATTCTCCAGCCATTCCGTTTGCCCGCCTTCGATGGGATGACTGTGATCGGAGTCGAGAATGATCAGGCTGAGATAATCTCCAATATCCAGCACATTGTATCCGGGATGTCCGGGAAAGGCGAAAAGCTGGTAAAAATGGGGAGCCACGCGCTC